>CALATR010000075.1 GCA_937891875.1 uncultured Pseudomonadota bacterium
GAGTGGAGGGGCGGTCTCCAGTCGCCAGTCTCCAGTCTCCAGTCCCACGGCATCGAGGCAGTGCGCGCACCGATGTGCGCTCGGACCTTGTCACCAGTGCGTGCGTTGGGAGGGAGCGAGCGCGCTGCGCGGCTCGCGGGAGCAATCCGTTTCGAGCTCGGCTGTTCCAGGCGAGCGAGGTTCCCGATAGCACCGACGGTGTCGCGGCCGGCACATCGTCACAGGGCCCGCCGATCCGCCCACGGACTGGAGACTGGAGACTGGAGACTGGAGACCGGCCCGCCACGACCTGCTGAGCTGCTCTGTCCACCGGCCCACGTCGTGAGTCGGCTCGCAATCCGCTGACCGACAGCTCGATCCCGCCCGCAGAGCCACCGCCGCACGCCAGCGGAGACTCGAAACTCGAAACTCGAAACTCGAAACTCGAAACTCGAAACTCGGAACTCCGCCTTCGAAGCCCCTACTCACACCCCTCCGCCCGCCACACCCCTCCCGCCACCTCCTCCCACTCCGCCAGCCCCTCGGGCTGCTCCTCCAAGAACGCCCAGCAGACCCCGTGATCCTCCGTCAGCGCACGCACGCGTACCGGGTCCAGCTGATCCATCCACAGGGCCGCGGGGGCGCGGCAGGTCCAGGCGTGGAGCAGGGGCTCGCGGACGAAGGCGCGCTGGCCGGCGGGGACCTGCTCCCAGGGGGCGCAGTCGGGAAGGGGAGGTTGCAGGCCCATGAAGGTGAAGCCCGTCCACAGGGCACAGGCCAGCCAGGCGGACAGCAGCAGGCCGCGGGTGAACCAGGGGTGGTAGCCGCGCCAGGCGTGCAGGCGGTCGGCGAGGGCGCCGAGGCCGATGGCGAGGAAGACTGCGTGGGCGGCGAGGAGCGCGATGCCGGTTCGCTCGAGGGTGCCGCCGAGGGTGACGGCGGGGGCGAGGATGCCGGTGATGATCGGCACCACCACGAAGCCGGCGAGCCAGGGCCAGACGATGGGCTGGTCCCGTCCCTTCCAGGCTCCCCACGCGAGGAGTGGCGCAAAGAGCAGCATCGCCGCCCATCCCCAGAGGAAGGCGACGCCCCACATCGCGTCGATCGCCGCGAGGCCGCGCTCGGCGAGGGTCGGGGCGCCATCCGGTCCCAGGAAGATCGCGTCGTAGGTCATGGCCTGGGCGGACGACTGGCGCAGGGTCCAGAACGTGTCGCCGCCGACCAGCGCGCCTCGGGCCCACCACAGGGCGGTCACCAGCGGTCCGATCGCGGCCACGGCGAGGGCGCGCCACCCCCGGAAGCCCGTCGCCAGCGCCATGCCCATCAGGAACCCGTCGTTGCGCACGAGCGCCACGGCGGCCACCGCGAGCGCAGCCAGCTCCCAGCGCTTTCGGCTCACGCCCAGCAGGGCCATCGCGCCGAGCACCGCGGTCAGGGCGTACACGTCGGTCGAGCCCAGCTGGCGGATCCACGCCCCCCCGGTCGCAGCGAGGATGCCTGCCACCAGCGCGGTCTCGGAGCGCAGCCCCAGGCTCTTCGCCAGCTGCCAGGTCAGCGGACCCACCAGCGCGGCGAGCAGGATCACGGTGACGAGGCCGTTCCCGCCGAGGGCGATCTCGGGCACCAGGATCCGGCTCGGCAGGGGGAGCCAGTAGAGGTCGGGCGGACCGCCGAGTCCAGCCTCGGGAGCGGCCAGGGTCCACAGCACGTCGAGGCTGCCGCCCCGCCCCTCGGTGACGCTGCGCGCGGTCAGCCGGTAGTAGGCGGCGTCCCAGTCCCACGGCCACGGTCGCAGGATGGCCCAGGGCAGACGCAGCGCCACCCCCAGGACCGCGAGGGCGATGGGGGTGGCAGGGGACTCGGCGAGCTTCATGGCCCCCAGCATAGCTCCGGCGGGCGGATCACACGCCCAGGGTCTGGGCGACCCGGCGCCGGCTGGACGAGAACGTCAGCACGTCGAGCGCCATGCGGTAGCGGTGCTTGTCGACGACGGCCGGGTACAGGGCGATGAGCGCCTGCTCCTTGTGGCTGTCGAACGTCAGCATGTTCGCCAGCGCCCGGGCCTCGTCGGTGGTCAGCCGCGCGCGGCCGGCCACGCCCCGGAGGACCTCGAGCTTGTCGTTGTCGAAGCGCTCGCGCTGCACGAGGACGCGCATGTCCTGGTAGTCGAGGAAGGACATCTGGTAGTGGGGCGGGGGGCCGGGCCGTCGGGGTGGACCGTCCATGCCGCCCGTGCGTTCGAGCTGGTTCAGCAGCCGATCGATGCGGTCGACCCGCTGCTCCAGCTGGGCGCGCAGGTGCGGGTGGCGCACCATGTCCAGCTCCTGGTCGAGCAGCTGGACCTGGGCCTGGGCCCGGTCGAGCAGGCCCTCGGGGGTGTGGTTGGAGACGGCCGGGCCGGCGGCGCCGATGAGGACGAGAGCAGCGAGAGCGAAGCGGTTCATGGTGACCTCCTGGTTGGGTGGCCGTGGGACGCGAGCCGAGCGGGACCATTCGTGCAGCGGTGGTCATCGGTGGTCACCGGATGTCGACAGGGCGGGTACCGGCGGCGCGTGGTCGCAGCGGGTTTGCCGGTCCAGACGGGCTCGGCTACCCTTGCCGGCCCCGCTCGGAGGTCCCGATGTTCGGCGAGATGGTCCTGTTCACCGGCAACGCGAACCCGGAGCTCGCCCGAGGCATCGGACGCAGCCTGGGCCAGCCCCTCGCCCCGGCCCAGACCGGCCGCTTCAGCGACGGGGAGACCCGGGTGGAGCTGAAGGCCAACGTCCGCGGCCGCGACGTGTTCCTCATCCAGCCCACCTGTGCGCCGGCGAACGACAACCTGATGGAGCTGCTGATCATGGCCGAGGCCTGCAAGCGCAGCTCTGCCGGCCGGATCACGGCGGTGGTCCCGTACTTCGGCTATGCGCGCCAGGACCGCAAGGTCTCTCCCCGCGCCCCGATCAGCGCCCGCCTGGTCGCCGACCTCATCCAGGCCGCCGGCGTCGACCGCGTGCTGACGATGGACCTGCACGCCGGCCAGATCCAGGGCTTCTTCAACATCCCGGTCGACAACCTCTACGCCCGGGGCACCTTCTTCCGCTACCTCCGCGACGAGATCGTCCAGGACCGCGCCAACACGGTGGTCGTATCCCCGGACGCCGGTGGCGTGGAGCGCGCTCGCGGCTTTGCCAAGCTGCTGGGCTGTGGCCTCGCCATCATCGACAAGCGCCGTCCGCAGGCCAACGAGCTCGAGGTCATGCACATCGTCGGTGACGTCAAGGGCATGCGCGCGGTCATCGTGGACGACATGATCGACACTGCCGGCACCATGACCAAGGGCGCCAAGGCCCTGGTGGACCACGGAGCCAAGAGCGTGTTCGCGGTCGCCACCCACCCGGTGCTCTCCGGGCCGGCCCACCAGCGCATCGCCGAGTCGGTGTTCGACAAGGTGATCGTGACCGACAGCATCCCGAACGACGCCAAGGGCGTCGCCTCGTCGAAGATCCACGTCCTGTCGGTGGCCCCGCTGCTGGCGGAGGCCATCCGCTCCATCCACTTCAACGACTCGATCTCCCGCCTGTTCGTCGATCGCGACGAGTAGGCGGCGCGGCGGCGTGGGCGAGGCTGGAGCCGGTCCGCCGACTTCGGCCTCCGACCGGGCGGGGGAGCGCTGTGGCGCCCTTGACACCCTGACGGTCCACCGTTACCTCGCCGCCGCTTCGGAGCGGGTCCCTGCGGGCCCGTGACGCCAACCACACACGTCCCGGCCCATACAGGCCCGCCAGTCCAGGGGACGACTTCTCCCGCGACGCCACCCACGGCGTCGTGAGGCGGGTCGGTTCGCAGACGGCAGCCTGGACCCCCCGGGAGCGAGAGGGTGACGATGCATACTCTGGCCGCCGAGACCCGGAACGAGGGCACCGGCAAGTCCATCGCGCGCAAGATCCGCGCGGAGGGCAAGATCCCCGCTGTGGTCTACGCCCACGGGAACGAGTCCACCTCGATCACGGTCGATCCGGACGCCCTGACCGAGATCTTCCGCAAGACCCAGGACCGCAACACGGTCGTGCACCTGGAGATCGGCGATGACAAGGTGCCGACGCTGATCCGCGAGGCTCAGCGCCACCCGGTCAAGCGCGACATCCTGCACGTCGACTTCTACCGGCTCGATCCGGGTCAGGTGGTCGAGGTCATGGTCCCCATCGCCGGCGTCGGTCGTGCGGCGGGCATGTCCATCGGCGGCCGTCTCCGCCTCATCCGTCGCGAGGTCAAGGTGGTCTGCGCCTGGGAGAAGATCCCGAGCGTGATCAACTACGACATCACCGAGATGAACATCGGCGACATGGTCAAGGCCAGCGAGCTGACCCTGCCCGAGGGCGTGGAGCTCGTGCTCAAGCACGACTTCAACGTGATGAGCCTCTACGGCAAGCGCGCCCCCGCCAAGAAGAAGTAGCAAGTCGTGCACCTCGTCATCGGCCTCGGCAACCCCGGCAGGAAGTACGATCAGACCCGGCACAACGCTGGGTTCCTGGTCGTGGATCGCCTGGCGGAGCGCGGTGGCGAGCAGGTGGCGACGAAGCAGCTCGGTGCGCTCGTGGGCAAGGCGCGGATCGGCGGCCAGCCCGCCGTGCTCGCCAAGCCCCAGTCCTTCATGAACCTGTCCGGACAGCCCGCGGTCTCGCTGCGCGGCTGGTACAAGGCCGAAAACGCCGACATCGTGGTCGTGCACGACGATGTCGACATCCCCTTCGGCGAGATCCGGGTCAAGCAGGGTGGTGGGCACGGAGGCCACAACGGCCTGCGGGACCTGAACAAGCGCCTGGGCAGCGACTACGCTCGCGTGCGCTTCGGCGTCGGGCGGCCCCCCGAGGGCTGGGACACCGCCGACTACGTGCTCGGAAAGTGGACCGGTGAGGAGTCCGACCTCCTCGACGGCGTCCTCGACCGGGCTGCAGACGCGGTGGAGGCCGTCCTCAGGGATGGCGCTGTCGCCGCCATGAACACCTACAACGCGCGTGCCGAACGGGGCGCCGCGGGGAGCAGTCCGGGCCTCTCCTAGGCTCCGGTGGAGGGATCAGTGGTTCCAGAGATCGTCCAATACGGGCAGTACGCCGTGCCCGGCTTTGCAGTCATCGCGCTGGCGTTCGCCGGCGTGAAGGCGATGCAGACCTCGTCCCACGAGGCCGGCAGCGCCGAGATGCAGACCATCGCGCGGCGGATTCAGGAAGGCGCGATGGCCTTCCTCAAGACCGAGTACACCTGGCTCGCGGGCTTCGTCGTGCTCGTCGCCATCCTGCTCGGTGTCGCCAACGCCTTCGGCGGTGAGGGGCAGTCGCCCGTCATCGCACTGTCCTTCGTGATCGGCGCCGTCGCGTCCGGCCTCGCGGGCTTCATCGGCATGCGCATCGCCACCCTGGCCAACGTGCGCACCACCCACGCCGCGAAGAAGGGCCTCGTCGCCGCGCTGAACGTCTCGTTCAGCGGTGGCGCGGTCATGGGCTTCACGGTCGTCGGACTCGCCCTGCTCGGCCTCGGCGTGCTCTACATCGCCTACACGATGCTGGGCCCGGTCATCTTCCCCGGCGCCGTGGCAACCGAGACCATGAGCGCCGAGTTCGCCCAGATGAACACGGCCCTGTCGGCGCTGACCGGCTTCTCGATGGGCGCCTCCTCCATCGCGCTCTTCGCGCGCGTCGGCGGCGGCATCTACACCAAGGCCGCGGACGTCGGTGCTGACCTCGTCGGCAAGGTCGAGTCCGGCCTTCCCGAGGACGACCCCCGCAACCCGGCGGTCATCGCGGACAACGTCGGCGACAACGTCGGTGACGTCGCGGGCATGGGTGCTGACCTCTTCGAGTCCTACGTCGGCGCCATCATCGGCGCGATGGTGCTCGGCCTCGGCCTCTCGCTGGGCGGCGAGGAGACCTACCTGGGTCCCATCCTCCTGCCGATGCTGGTCGCGGGTGCTGGCGTCATCACCTCGCTGCTCGGCACCTTCGCGGTCCGCACCCACGAGGACGGCAACCCGCAGCACGCGCTCGACACCGGCGCGTTCGGTGCGGCCGGCCTGACCGCGCTCGCCACCTTCGGCCTTGCCTTCGTGCTGTGGCCGACGGACGGCATCACCGTCGGGGGCGTGACCTTCGTCTGGTGGCAGCCCGCCGTCGCCACGGTCGTCGGCCTCGGTGTCGGCGTCGCGGTCGGCCTCGTCACCGCCTACTACTGCTCGATGGGCAAGGGCCCGGTCAACAGCATCGCGATGCAGTCCAAGACCGGCCACGCCACCAACATCATCGCCGGCCTCGGCGTCGGTATGCAGTCGACCGCCGTCCCGATGCTGCTCATCGCCGGCGGTACCCTGGTCGCCTACCAGGTCTCCGGCCTCTACGGCATCGCCATCGCGGCGCTGGGCATGCTGTCCACCACCGGCATCCAGCTGGCGGTCGACGCGTTCGGCCCCATCGCCGACAACGCCGGCGGCATCGCCGAGATGAGCCACCAGCCCCCCGAGATCCGCGAGCGCACCGACAAGCTCGATGCGGTCGGCAACACCACCGCCGCCATCGGCAAGGGCTTCGCGATCGCGTCTGCCGCCATGACCGCGCTGGCCCTGTTCGCCGCCTTCTCCCAGCAGGCCAAGCTGGGCGAGGCCGGCATCAACATCCTCGACCCCAAGGTCATGGCCGGCGTGTTCGTGGGCGGCATGCTGCCCTTCCTGTTCTCCGCCATGGCCATGAAGGCCGTCGGCGACGCCGCCATGGACATGATCACCGAGGTGCGCCGTCAGTTCCGTGAGATCTCGGGCCTGCTCGAGGGCACCGCGGAGCCGGATACCGCTCGCTGCGTGGACATCTCCACCAAGGCGGCCATTCGTCGCATGATCGTGCCCGGCCTGATGGCGGTCATCACCCCCGTGGCCATGGGCTTCGTCTTCGGACCGGCCGCGCTCGGCGGCCTGCTCGCCGGCGTGACCGTCTCCGGTGTCGCCATGGCCATCTTCATGTCCAACGCCGGTGGCGCCTGGGACAACGCCAAGAAGTCCTTCGAGGGCGGCGGGTTCAAGATGCCCGATGGCGAGGTCCTCCCCAAGGGCTCCGAGGCGCACGACGCTGCCGTTGTCGGCGACACCGTGGGCGATCCCTTCAAGGACACCGCCGGTCCGTCCCTCAACATCCTGGTCAAGCTGATCAGCGTGGTGGCCCTGGTCATCGCGCCCCTCATCGCCTCTGGCGCGTACACGTCCCTCTGGGACATGGCGTTCCAGCTGGGCGGCAACTGATTCCCCCTTCCTCAGCGGAGGCGCGTCAGCGTCTCCGTCCCTCCGCGGGGGCGCGATGGTCGCGTCCCCCTTACGTCCAAGTGGAGGCCGCGTGAGCGAGCTGTTTCACGAGTACGAGACCGTCATCATTGTCCGTCCGGACCTGGATGACGCCGATACCATCGCCATCATCGAGAAGTTCGAGGTCATCCTCAAGGATCGTGGCGGCCACCTGCTGCTCCGCGATGACTGGGGCAAGCGCAAGATGGCCTACGCCATCCAGAACCACCAGAAGGGCCACTACGTCCTGCTGAACCACCTGTCCCCGGCCGAGATCGTCGCCGAGCTCGAGCGGAACATCCGCAACGAGGATCGCGTCATCCGCTTCATGACCGTGCTCATGGACCGTGCCGTCGATGTGCCCGATCGCCTCGAGAAGGCTGCCGAGGTCCGCGCCCAGCGTGCGGCCGAGGCCAAGGCCCGTGCCGAGGAGGAGGCCCGTCGCGCCGCCGAAGCCGCCGAGCGTGGCGACTACGACGACGACGACGACGACGACGATGACGATGACGACAACGACCACGCGTCGGCTGACTGAGGGGAGATCCCATGCGCGTCATTCTCAAGAAGGAAGTCCCCAACCTCGGGGACGCCGGTGACATCGTCAAGGTCAAGCCCGGGTACGGTCGGAACTACCTGATCCCGCGCGGCCTCGCGATCCCTGCGAACGAGGGCAGCCTCAAGCAGCTGGAGCACCAGCAGCGTCTGGCCGCCGCCATCAAGAAGAAGGAGCTGGACGCCGCCACTGCGATGGCGACCAGCCTGGCGAACACGTCCATCACCATCCGCCGCGAGGCGGGCGAGGACGATCGTCTCTTCGGCTCGGTCACCAACCGGGACATCGTCGAGGCGCTGGCGGCCGAGGGCATCGAGCTGGACCGCAAGGCCGTGCAGCTCGAGGACCACATCCGCAGCCTGGGCCTGTTCCAGGTGCCGGTCCGCCTGCACCGCGAGGTCGCGGCCCAGGTGAAGGTCTACGTGATGAAGGCCTGAGCCTTCCTCGCTGACAGACCGCCAGCGCGGCGTCCGGTGAGAACCGGGCGCCGCGTCGTGCTTTGAGGGCACCGCTCCTGGAACCGCCTGTCGGCCCCCTGGGTCGGGCGGGCGTCGTGCCTCGCCGGTGGCTATGAGCGCCCTCCTGCGTCCGGGGAACGATGTCGTCGCGTAGCTACCCCCACAGCCTCGAGGCCGAGCGCGCGCTGCTGGGCGGCCTGCTGCAGGAGCCCCAGGCCCTGCTGCACATCGCCGATCTGCTCCGCCCCGAGGACTTCTTCCGTCCGGACCACGCCGCCCTGTACGAGCTGCTGGTCGAGATGCAGGGCAGGGGAGAGACGGTCGACCTGGTGACCCTGCCGCGGCGTCTCGACAACGAGGGGCGGCCCGAGCGCTACGGCGGCGTGCCCTACGTGCTCGAGCTGCCTGGCTACGCGCCCTCGACCGCCAACCTCGACCACTACGCGGAGACCATCCGCGAGCTCTCCGTGCTGCGGCGGATCATCGTCGCCTCGGAGGACGTGCAGCGGCGGGCGTCCAGCAGCTCCGAGCAGGCGCGGCTGCTGATCGAGTCGGCAATCAAGGAGCTGGCAGCCCTGGGGCAGGGGTCGCGCTCGGACACCTGGGGCGAGATCTCGCTGATCATCGATGACGAGATCAAGAAGATCGAGGCGCTCTCCCAGGTGGAGGGCGAGGTCGTCGGCGTGACCTCGGGCTTCTCCGATCTGGACCACAAGCTCACCGGCATGCGTCCTGGCCAGCTCATCATCCTCGCGGCCCGACCGGGCATGGGCAAGACCGCCCTCGCGCTGAACATGGCCCAGAACGCAGCTTTGTACGGAAAGACCGGCGTCGCCATCTTCTCTCTGGAGATGACCCGGGGAGAGCTGGTCGGCCGGATGCTGACCGCCCAGGCACTGGTCGACGCGGGTCGGGTGCGCACCGGCAACCTCGCCCAGGACGAGTGGACCCGGCTGCTGGACGCCTCGGACGAGCTCCGGGGCACCCACGTGTTCATTGACGACACCCCCGCCCTGCCCATCGGCGACCTGCGGGCCCGCTCGCGCAAGCTCAAGGCCGACCATCCCGACCTGGGCCTGATCGTCATCGACTACCTGCAGCTGATGCGCGGCGATGATGCCAAGGCGCCTCGAATCCAGCAGGTCGGCGAGATCTCCCGCGGCCTGAAGGCCCTGGCCAAGGACCTCGAGCTGCCCGTCATCGCCCTGTCCCAGCTCAACCGTGGGGTCGAGAGCCGTCAGGACAAGCGCCCGCTGCTGTCGGACCTCCGGGAGTCGGGCGCCATCGAGCAGGACGCCGACGTCATCCTGTTCATCTACCGGGACGAGTACTACAACCCCGACACGGCAGAGCCCGGGGTCGCCGAGGTCATCATCGCCAAGCAGCGCGCCGGCAGCACGGGCTCGGTCAAGCTTGCGTTCCAGGGTCGGTACACTCGCTTTGACGACCTGCAGGGGGATGGACCGCTGGTCTAGTGGGATGCCGTACGCGCCCGTGCCCCCCCGATCCCGCCCCGCGCCACCCCGCAACGAATCCGCGCGCCGCCCGTTGGAGCGCCCCGCCGTGCGCCGCGCGCGCCCCGTCGTGGACGTGCTGCGCTGGCCTGCTCTGTGGCCGGTCCACGGCGTGGGTCCCCGGCTGCGCGAGGGGCGCTTGGCCCAGACGGGCAACCGTTGTATACGGGGGGCCCTCATCCGGGGACGACCGCGTCTCGTCCCCCCACACACATCCGACGAGGCGGGACGGACATGGCGGACCAGACGGACCAGACGGAGCTCCTCTCCCAGTTCCAGGCCAAGGTCGACGAATTCGCTCGGTTCCAGGAGTTCATCGCCAAGGCTCAGGCCCAGGCGTCGCGCTTTGCTCCTGAAGTTGTCGAGAAGGTCATCAACAGCAACCAGGAGAAGGCTCTCGCGGTGGTCGAGGACCTGATCCCGTTGACCATGGACGTCGAGTCCAGGATCTCGGAGCTGACGGCCGAGAAGGACCAGATCACCGAGTCGACCAAGGACTCGGAGATGGCCCTGCAGGAGCTGGAGCTTCGCCAGGCCATCGGCGAGATCGACGACGCCGGGTTCGAGAAGGAGTCCTCCGACCTCAAGGGCGAGCTCGACGGTGCGCGCACCATGGTCGACGCGATCGATGCCGCGCTGACCGAGCTGAACGGCGCGCTGGAGCGCTGGACCGAGCTGGGCACCGAGGCTGGCGTGCTCGCCCAGCCTGATGCGGAGCCCGAGCCCGAGCCCGAGCCCGAGCCGGAACCCGAGCCGGAGCCGGAGCCCGAGCCGGAGCCCGAGCTGGTCATGGCGGAGGCCGAGGAGGAGCCCGAGGCCGACATCGACCTCGAGGACGACTTCGACGTCGACGCCGACGATGATCTCATCGCCATCGACCCCGCGGACGAGGACGACGACCTCAGCTCGCCGCCCACCATCCAGATCCGCCCCGCCGGCGCGACGGTGGATCTCAACGACGGCGATGACGACCTCATCCTCGGCGACGGCGTCGATGACATCGTCGAGATCGTCGTGGACGAAGAGGGGGATGACCTCGAGATCGAGGAGGTCGACGTCGACCTCGGCGGCGCGGGCGTGCACGTGGAGCACGTCTCCATGGCGGACGACGTCAGCGTGGTGTTCGAGGAGAGCGACGATCAGGACACGAAGCAGGAGGAGATCCTCCTCTCGGACGACGTCCTTCCCGAGGACGACGACGACCTCGACATCCTGGGCGACGACGAGCCCCTGGAGCTGGACGCGGCCGACGGAGGTGCTGAGCTCAAGCCCCGCCGCGCGGTCCTGCTCTACGCCGAGGGCACTCCCGAGGAGCAGGTCCACCCGGTGACGAAGGACGTCGTCAGCATCGGCCGCGGCCGGGACAACGACATCCAGGTGCGCAACGACAGCAAGGTCAGCCGCTACCACTGCAAGATCTACCGCCGCGGCCCCAACTACTACATCGAGGACAACAAGTCCGCGAACGGCTCTCTCGTCAACGGCGAGCTGATCACCGAGCGTCGCCTGTTCGGCGGCGAGGAGATCATCATCGGCGAGACGTTCTTCCGGTTCCGCATCCTCGACTGAGGAGACCTTTGGACGACGGCAACCGAGGTTCACGCAGGCGGAGCCGTCGTCCCTCGACGCGCTACTACACGACCCACCAGATGGCGGGCATGTTCGGCGTGTCCATCCCCACCGTCGTGTCGTGGTGCGACAGCGGGCTCGTCGACGCCCACCGCACCCCCGGCGGCCACCGGCGCATCGCTCAGGACGTGCTCGTCGAGTTCGCCCGCATGCGCGGCGTGCCCCTGCCGCGCGAGGTGACCGGGGGCTCGGCGCGGATCCTGATCGTCGACGATGAACGCGACTTCTCCGAGATGCTTCGGGACTACCTCCGCATCAAGGGCTTCGAGGTGGAGGTCGCCCACACGGGCTTTCACGCCGGTCTCGAGCTCGGTCGCTTCAAGCCGGACCTCGTGCTCCTCGACCTGCACATGCCGGACACCGACGGCTTCGAGGTCCTGCGGGTGCTGCGTCAGGACGCCGACACCGAGGACATCCGGGTCCTCGCCTGCACGGCCTTCCGCGACCCCGACCTGGACGCGCGGGTCGCCCGGGAGCGCTTCGATGGCTTCGTCGAGAAGCCGCTCAAGATGAGCTCGCTGCTGGTCCTCGTGCGCAAGCTCCTGGGCATGGAGGCCATCGACGAGGACGGTGCCGGCGCAGCGCGCCCGAGCTGACGCCCGAACGTCACGGGCAGCGTGCTCGCCTGCGGTATGGTCCCGTCCTGTGCAGCGGATCCCCGGCCAGTTGTCAGCGTGGCTCTTCCTCCTCCTGGTGGGGGGATCGGCACGTGCTCAGGACTCCGGGGAGGACCCCGCCGCGGGTGCGACCGAGGAGCCGGCGCCGCCCGACGCGCCTGGCGCCCCGCCGGTGGTGGGCAGTCTGGATCCGATCGATCCGCCGTACGCGGAGGGCTGGCGCTGGGTGCGGCGCTCCCCGGTTCGCGGACGGGCGGTCGCCGACGTGGCCGTGCACCCGGCCAACCCCGACCGGGTCGCTGCGATCGACACGGACGGTCAGATCTGGGTTTCGACCGACGGCGGCCGGATCTGGAACCTCGCCTTCGGCCAGTCCGACGAGGGGCTCGGCCCGCTGTCCAACGACGAGGACATCCTGCGGGACATCGACGCGCGGCTGGGCGAGATCCTGGACGACAACGTCGACCTGTCCGACACCAGCGACGAGGAGGTCATCGACGAGGACGAGGTCGCCGATGCGATCAGCGACGCGGCGGCCCAGGGCGGCAGCGAGATCCTGACCGATATCGAGGCGGATCCGGGCTTCGTCCTTGGGGATCCGGACTCGGGAACCCCGATGGACCCGCGGATTGTCTACGTCGGAAGCGAGCTCTTCGCGAGCGTCGGCGGCACGCTCTACCTGTCCGTGGACGGGGGGCGGTCGTTCGGCGAGGTGCTCGACGTGCACGTGTTCGACGTGGTCGCCCTGTCCTCCATGCGCATCGCGCTGACCGAGGACGGGGCGCGGGTGGCGCTCGACCCGCGGGCCTGGTTCGACATCCAGGATGGCACCGAGGGGCGGGCGCTGATCGACGGCGACCGGTCCGACGAGGTGCTGCTGGCGGCGTCGGCGGACGGGCTGTGGTCCACCCGGGACGGCCAGACCTGGACGCGCTGGGGCGAGCTGCGCGGGGAGGTCCGGGCGCTGGCGATCAACGCGGAGGAGCCCGAGACGGTGTGGGCGGTGACCCCGGCCGGCCTGCGGCGCTCCGACGACCGGGGCCTCACCTTCGGCCAGCCCCTCGTTCGGGGCGTGGTGGACGACGTCGCCGCGCCCATCGCCGGTCGCGTCATCGTGACGCGACCGGGCACGGTGCTCGAGAGCAACGACCGGGGGCTGTCCTGGCAGCCGGCGACCAAGGGCCTGACCGGCCTGCAGGACGGGCGGCTGACCGCACGTCCGGGAGGCGGGGTCCTGATGGCTGCGGCGGATGGGCTGTACAGCCTGGAGCGCTACCGGGACGACGAGGAGGCCTCGACCCGCAGCGAGTGGGTCGGCCTGCTCGATCTGCTGAACGCGACCATCACCCGCCAGGCGGTGCGGCAGGACTTCAACAGCTTCCGCCGCCGCTACCAGTCGGTCGCGTTCCCGACCCTGCAGACCGACGTGATCTACCAGCCCCCCGGCGTCTACCGGGACTGGAGCGGACCCCAGGGCACCAACGCCGAGGAGAAGCCCTACTGGTACGCCCGGATCCGGCTGACGTGGACCCCGCGCCAGACCCGCAGCAGCTCGCTCGACTATGTCGATCCGGCCGAGATCGACGCTGGCGTCGTGGTCGTGGACGGCGAGCCCCTGCTGCTGACCGGCACCGACGACTACGTGGTCGCAGCCCGGCTCGAGCGAAACACCCTGGGCTACCAGGCCGAGCTGGCCACCACCGTGACCGACCTCTACCGCACCCGGGCCGAACTCGTCGCCGAGCGGCCCCGCCTGCGGGACACCAAGCTGCAGCGCCGCGTCCACCACGAGCTCGCCATCGCCGAGCTCGAGGCCCGACTCGACGCCCTCACCGAAGGCGCCGTCTCCCGCTGGGCCGGGCGCCAGACCACCCAGGAGCTGTGACATGCGCTGGCTGATCCTCCCCGCTGTGCTCGTGCTGGCCGCCCCCGCCGTCGGTGCGCCCGACGCGACCGAAGCCACTGCCGCCACCGCCGCCCCGTCCAGCGCACCGCTCTCCCTCGATCGGGCCACGGCGGAGCAACTCGCGACCCTGGACGGGGTCGATGCCGCGCTCGCCGGCCGCATCGTGGCCCTGCGCGCCAGCCGGGGCGGCCACCTCGCCAGCGTGGAGGAGCTGCGGGTGCTGGACGGCATCAGCCCCGCGGCGCTGGACACCCTGCGGCGAGAGGTCGGCGTGGAGCTGGTGCTCGGCGCTGGCGGCAAGGAGTTCAACACGGTCGACGAGGTGCTGGCCGAGTTCGCCCACGAGCCCACCGTGCAGATGGTGCAGCGCTGGACCGACGACTACGCCCGCACCAGCCCCGACATGATCCGCTCGTGGAACTCGGCGGCCCGGGGCTTCGCGGCCCTGCCACGGCTCCAGGTCGAGTACTACACCCGCAACGACTGGAACCGCGACTTCAAGTACATCCAGGAGGGCACGGCGTTCGACACCCAGCCCACCTCGGTCGACGAGGGGCAGACCGGCCGCATCCTGGTCCGCGGCCAGTGGGACCTGTCCGAGCTGGTCATGTCCAGCGACCGCATCCGGATCATCAACGAGTCGCAGGATGCCGTGAAGATGAGGGACAAGCTGCTCTCCCAGGTGACGCGCCTGTACTTCGATCGCCGCCGCCACCAGGTCGAGATGCTGCTCAACCCGCGCCCCAGCCTCGAGGGTCAGGTCGAGGACGAGCTGCGCCTGCTCGAGCTCACCGCCAGCATCGACGCGATGACCGGCGGCCAGTTCAGCCGAGCCATCCGGGGCGGTGGCTGAGGGCGGCGTGGAGCGGATCGCCGTCTTCGGAAGCACCGGCGCCGTGGGGCGTCGGATCGTGCAGCAGGCCCTCGAGCGCGGAATCGTCGTGGTGGCCTATGCCCGGCGGCCCGAGAAGCTCGGCGAGCTCCAGGACCGGGTCGAGCTCGTGGTCGGCGAGCTGGCCGATGCAGACGCCATCGACCGCGCGGTGCGCGGTGCCGACGCGGTGGTGAGCGCACTGGGACCGACCACGCTCACGCCGGGACGCCGGCCGCTGACCGTCGGCATGGGCCACGTGGTCGACGCGATGCAGCGTCACGGGGTCCGGCGCGTCCTGGCGCTGGCGACCCCCAGCCTCCGCCAGGAGGGCGACGCCACGAACCTGCTGCTCTCGCCGGTCACCACTGTGGTCCAGCTCTTCGGCAGCACCGCCTACGACGAGCTCCGTGGCACCGAGCGTGTCCTGCGGGAGTCCGGCCTGGACTGGACGCTGGCCCGCGTGCCGTTCCTCACCAACGCAGCGGGTACCGGGCGGATCCGCGCCGGACGCCTGGAGCGGACCACCGGGGCGACCCTGTCCCGCGACAACCTGGCGAGCTGGATGCTCGACGAGGCCGTGAGGGGCGACTGGATCGGCCAGGCGCCGGTGGTCTGCGACGCCTGAGCGACAGCTGCTCCGCGCCCGCCTCCACGCGTTAGCGGACCGGCCGCCACGGAGGCCGCGTGCGTCACCAGACCGTCTGGATCCTCGACTTCGGGTCCCAGTACACCCAGCTCATCGCCCGCCGCGTCCGCGAGCACGGCGTCTACTGCGAGATCCGTCCCTGCACCGACCGGGCGCCCGAGTCCGTGCCGGCCGAGGTGATCGGCATCGTCTTCTCCGGTGGTCCCGCCAGCGTGCTCGGCGACGACGCCCCCGACTTCGATCCCCACTGGGCCGAGCTCGGCGTGCCCGTGCTGGGCATCTGCTACGGCCTGCAGCAGCTGACCCACCTCAAGGGCGGCACGGTCGAGCGCGGCAAGGCTCGCGAGTACGGCCTCGCCCGCATCGTGCTCGACGACGATCCCGGCCCCCTGTTCGCAGACTTCGTCGCGGGCGAGCCCCACCCGGTGTGGATGAGCCACGGC
>CALATR010000076.1 GCA_937891875.1 uncultured Pseudomonadota bacterium
CGGCTTCGGGGTGAGGGGCTTGGGGGTGGGGTCGGCCATGGCGATGCCTCCTGGAAGGAGAAGTGCGCCCCCGACGCCGACGGCCGAGATGAGGACCTGTCGGCGGCTTGGGCTGCGATGGAGGTTGTCAGACAAGGGTGGCTCCGAAGTGCTTCCGCAGCGCGTCGAGCGCCGCCGAGGCGGCGTCGATGCGGGCAAGGTCGTCGGTATGGGTGAGCGCGATGCCCGCGAGCAAGGCGCCCACGCCAGGCGCCTCCGGACGACCGAACTTGCCGTCCTTGAGGTCGAGGTCGTGGATGATCTCGCCGAGGGCGCGCAGCGACGGCTCATCCAGGTCGAAGCGCTCGAGCAGCACTTCGAACGTGCAGCGGTCGCCCTCGTGGGTGTACTCGCCCTCGTACATGTCGAATCGCAGCTCCCCTGACCGAGCCTCGGAAGGGTCGGCGACGAAGCGGAAGGACGCGTCGGGATCGATGAGTCGGCGGATCAACCAGGCCGAGGCCATCCGGTCCACCTTGACGCCGGGACGTGTCACCCAGGTCCGACCGCGGGGCGTGCGCGCGACGCTCTCGCCCGCGGGGGGTGGTCGAAGCGCCGCCTCCAACGAGGTCAGCTCGGCGAGGGCTGAGCCTCGTCCCTGGGCGCCGAACCAGTCCATCTCGGCGACGCGCCGGAACCGCTCCCGAAGCCGGGCGAGCTCGGCGAGGCTCCCGCTTGCCTGGTCCTCCTCGACGCTGGTTCGAAGGCCCCGTGCCTCCTCGACAAGCGCGGCGTAGTCGGTGTCTCGCGCGGCGTTGAACAGCCCCTGGAGATCGGCATCGGAGAGACCCTCGACGCAGCCCGCCCTGAATACCGAGGCGTCACCACCCCCTTCGACGATCTCCCGTCGAATCCACTGGAAGTCCTCCAGGGACTGGTCCGTCGCTGGAAGCGCGTACACGCCACCCTTCACTGCCACAGCTCCGATCTGCTGGAGCCTGCGACCGACCTTGACCCGCAGGTAGCCGGGCTTGGACGGGATCTGGTGTACGAGCAGGAGCCAGGATGCCATGATTCATGTGTATCACACGTCGGATGCGCCTGCAATCGTCACGCCTTCGCGGCGGTCGTCGCTCACCCAGCCTCGACCCCCACCTCCCCCGCGCCCCCAGCGGGAAGCTCGCCCGCATCCCCGGCCGCAGCCGCACCCAGGCGTTCGCCACCCGCGCGGTCCCATCCAGGCTCAGCCCGCTCTCCGGCCCGCGCACGATGGCGTCGCCGAGCTTCTGGCGCAGCCACGCGCTCATGCCCAAAGGCACGGTGAGCACGAGCAGCCCGCCCTCGTTGCAGAAGCCGATCTCGCCGAACTGCGCGAGCGGGATGGTGGCTCCCTCGCCGTCCGGTAGCGCCAGCGGGTACACGTCCACCGCCGGCCCGGCCACGGACGGCCGCCGATAGACCGGGCCGGTCATCAGGGACTCGAGGATGTCGGTGAGCGGGGCGCCGATCATCTGCTCGACGGGGTCGAAGCTGAACGGGCCGAAGCCCACGCGGGTCACGGGCATGGCCAGGTTGACGCGCACGTCGCTGGCC
>CALATR010000077.1 GCA_937891875.1 uncultured Pseudomonadota bacterium
ATGGTCGACATCGGCCGCGACCCCCGGTGGGGCCGGGTGGCGGAGTGCCTCGGCGAGGATCCGTACCTGGGCAGCGTGCTCGCCCGGGCGATGGTCGAGGGCTTCCAGGGCGACGACCTCAGCGCGCCGGACTCCATCGTCGCCTGCGCCAAGCACTTCGCCGGCTACGGCGCCAGCGAGCAGGGCCGCGACTACAACTCGACCTTCATCCCAGAGGGCGAGCTGCGCGACGTGCACCTGCCGCCCTTCAAGGCCGCGGTCGACGCCGGCGTCGGCACCCTGATGGCCTCGTTCTCCGACATCGACGGCATCCCCGCCAGCGGCAACCGCTTCCTGATGACCCAGGTCCTCCGAGAGGAATGGGGCTTCGACGGCTTTGTCGTCTCCGACTGGGACAGCATCAGCCAGCTGGCCGTGCACGGGCTGACCGCCGACGACCGGGAGTCGGCCCGCGAGGCCGCCCTGGCCGGGGTCGACATGGAGATGGCCAGCCGCTGCTACATCGAGCACCTGGAAGAGCTGGTGCAGGCGGGCGAGGTGCCCCTGGAGGCCGTCGACAGGATGGTCGCCAACGTGCTCCGCATCAAGCTCCGCGCGGGGCTGTTCGACGCCCCCTACGTCGACCCGCGGCAGTTCCCCGAGGCTGGGAACGCCGCCCACCTGCAGGCCGCCCTCGACGCCGCCCGGCAGAGCCTGGTGCTGCTGCAGAACCGCCCTCACCACCACGAGCCGGTCCTGCCCCTGGACCTCGATCGCATCGGCCGCCTGGCGGTGATCGGCCCCATGGCGGACAAGCCCCGCGAGCAGCTGGGAACCTGGATCTTCGACGGCGATCCCAGCCTCTCCGTCTCCCCCCTGACCGCCCTGCGCGAGGCGATCGGAGACCAGGCCGAGATCGTCTACGAGCCCGCGCTGCAGTCCAGCCGCGACCGCGATCACGCGGGCTTCGGGGCGGCGGTCGAGGCCGCCCGGTCCGCCGACGCCGTGGTGCTCTTCGTGGGCGAGGACGCGATCCTCTCGGGCGAGGCCCACTGCCGCAGCGACATCCGACTTCCCGGCGCCCAGGAAGCCCTGGTCCACGCGATCGCCGCCACCGACAAGCCCCTCGCCGTCGTGATCCTCGCGGGCCGGCCCCTGGCGCTGGAGGCCATCGGTCACGCCGCCCCGGCCATGCTGATGGCCTGGCACCCCGGCTGCATGGGCGGCCCGGCGATCGCTGACGTGCTCACCGGCAGGTTCAACCCCGTCGGCAAGCTCCCCATCACCCTGCCCCGGGTCACCGGACAGGTGCCGATGTACTACGCGCACCGGAACACCGGACGGCCGCCCACGCCGGAGTCGTTCACCCACATCGACGACATCCCGCTGCACGCCGAGCAGCTGTCGCTCGGCAACACCAGCTTCCACCTCGACGTGTGGTACCGGCCGCTGTTCAGCTTCGGGCACGGGGTGTCCTACACCGACTTCGACTACGCCAACCTGCGCCTGTCCTCGCACAGCATGCCCATGTCCGGCACCCTGACGATCTCCGTCGACGTCGACAACGTCGGCTCCCGGGAAGGCACCGAGGTGGTCCAGCTCTACATCCGCGATCCGGTGGCCAGCCGCACCCGACCGGTGCGCGAGCTGAAGGGCTTCCGCCGGATCCACCTCGAGCCCGGAGAGCGTGCCACGGTCACCTTCGAGCTCCGGGCCGAGGACCTCGCCTTCACCGGACGGTCCATGCGCCCGGTGACCGAGCCCGGCGAGTTCCACATCTGGGTGGGCCGCGACTCGGACGCCCAGCTGCACACCACCTTCCACCTGCACGGAGACTGACGTGGACCCTGCCATCGAAACCCAGGTCGAAGCGTGGCTCTCGCGAATGAGCCTGGCCCAGAAGGTGGGTCAGATGACCCAGGGCGAGCGGCAGCACATCACGCCGGAGCAGGTCCGGGACTTCCACATCGGCTCGGTGCTCAGCGGCGGAGGCTCGGCTCCCGGCGAGAACCGCCCTGCCGACTGGGTCGCGATGAACGATGCCTACTGGGCGGCGTCGGTGGAGAGCGGCGACGGGCTGCTGCCGATCCCGCTCCTCTACGGCATCGACGCCATCCACGGGAACAACAACGTGCTGGGGGCGACGGTGTTCCCCCACAACATCGGCCTGGGCGCGGCGCGTGACCCCGACCTGATCCGCCGCATCGCCGCCGTCACAGCCAAGGAGATCCTGGCGACCGGCGTGGAGTGGACCTTCGCCCCCACCCTCGCCGTGGCCCGGGACATGCGCTGGGGACGGGTCTACGAGAGCTACAGCTCCGACCCCGACCTGGTCGCCAGCTACGGCCGGGCCTTCGTCGAGGGGCTCCAGGGCAGCCTGGGCGATGGGGACGTCGTGGCCTGCCTCAAGCACTGGGTCGGCGACGGCGCCACGACGGACGGCATCGACCAGGGCGACGCCGCCATCTCCGAGGAGGACCTGCGGCGCCTGCACATCGCGCCCTACCTGCCCGCCCTCGAGGCCGGCGCGCTGACGGTGATGGCGTCGTACAACAGCTGGAACGGGGTCAAGTGCCACGGCCACACCCGGCTGCTCACCGAGATCCTCAAGGACGAGCTGGGCTTTCAGGGCCTGGTCGTGTCCGACTGGAACGGCATCGATCAGGTCCACGAGGACCCCCTGGAGGCCGTGGTCCAGAGCGTCAACGCCGGGATCGACCTGTTCATGGTCCCCGACACCTGGCAGCGCTTCATTCACGACCTGACCGCGGCGGTGGAGGCCGGGCGGGTGCCCATGGCGCGCATCGACGATGCCGTGCGCCGCATCCTTCGGGTGAAGCTGGCCTACGGACTGTTCGACCGCCCGCGGCCCGCCGAGCGGACCTGGTCGAACTCCGCGTCCTACGGCTCCGCGGAGCACCGGGCGCTGGCCCGCGAGGCCGTGCAGAAGTCGCTGGTGCTGCTCGATCACCGGGAGGACGTGCTGCCCCTGTCGAAGGGGGCTCGCATCCTGGTCGCCGGGCGCAACGCCGACAATCGGGGGCACCAGTGCGGCGGCTTCACCGTGGCCTGGCAGGGGAGCAGCGGCAACGCGCTGATCGAGGGCGGCACGTCGATCTGGGAGGGCATCCAGCAGCTGGCTCCGGGCGCGGTCCTCGACGTCGATGCCTCCGATCTGGATGGGGCGAGCTACGACGTCGCCGTCGTGGTCATCGGAGAGTCACCGTACGCCGAGGGCATGGGCGACATCCGCCCGGCCGACAAGAAGGTGGCCCGCGGAAGCGCTCCGGCGGACCTGCCCAAGGCCGACCTCGTGCCCTACGCCCAGACCCTGCAGCACCGGATCAACCGCCCCGAGGACCTCGCCCTCATCGAGCGCATCGCGGCCCGAGGCATCCCCGTGGTGACCGTGTTCGTGTCGGGCCGACCGGTGATCACCGACGCCGAGATCGCCGCGTCCCAGGCGTTCGTGGCGGCGTGGCTGCCGGGCTCGGAGGGCGGCGGCGTGGCCGACGTGCTGTTCGGCGAGGTGCCGTTCCGTGGGCGCCTCGGCTTCGACTGGGCGGGCGTCGACGGAAAGACCAGGTTCACACTAGGTCATGGACTGTCCACCGGGAACTGATCGGCCGACCCTGGCTGGCCCGCGGCGGTGGGCGTGGCTGCCATGGCCGACGGAGCGGGCGGTTGCCCGACGAGCCAGACCCCAGCGACGACGGCGGCGAAGACGTACACCGGCAGACCCGCCCGGTAGGCGTCGGCCCCGTTCAGATCTCCGCTCAGGAAGAGCCAGCCCACGCCCACGTTGGCGAGGAGGTGGAACAGCACCATCGGTCCGAGCGCGCCGCCGCCCGCGTGCCACAGCGCGGTCATCACCAGGCTGAAGCACACGCAGGTCACGGCGAACAGCCAGAACGGGATCTCGGCCTGGGGCGAGTCGAAGGCCCACAAGGGCAGGTGCCAGAGCGCCCAGACGATCCCCACCAGCAGCGCTGCACCGACCAGACCCACGCTGGGCACCAGGCGCGGCAGCAGGTAGCCCCGCCAGCCCAGCTCCTCGCCGAGGGGCCCCATGACGAGGTTCATGCCGACGAGGAGGGCCGCCGTG
>CALATR010000078.1 GCA_937891875.1 uncultured Pseudomonadota bacterium
CCCGCCCCTACAGCTCCAGCAGGTCGATCGTGACCTCGCCCTCGCCGGTGTGGCCGACCGAGTTGCTCTGGTTGTCGCCTTCGTTGTAGCTGCCCCCGCCGCCGGAGATGTTGATGCCGGCGTCGCCGCCGGAGTAGCCGCCGCCGCCGCCCGAGCCCCAGGAGCCCGGACCGCCGCCGCCACCGCCAAAACCACCGGCAGCCGTGCCCTTTCCGCCGAGCACACCGCCGGTCCAGCCCTCGCCGCCGGAGCCACCACCGCCGGTGTACGGGTCGCTGGCGCCGGCGCTGTTGATGCCGCCGCCAGCGTTGCCCGTGTAGATGGCGGGCACCCGGCCGCCTTCGCCGAGGTCGGAGGACTTGGCGGTGCACGCGTCCGAGGCCACGGTCGAGGTGACGGTACCGCCGCCGTAGCCGCCATACTGGCCACTGAGCGCATCGCAGCCGGCCCGCCGGACCGTGTAGGCGCCATAGTTGTTGGACGCTCCGCCACCACCGGCGACCAGCATGGGGGAGTCGTCCGAGCGCATGACCCAGGTGGCCCCGCCGCCGCCGCTGTTGGTGCCGTCGGACTTCCCTTCCTGGCCGACCGCGATGATCAGCACCTCGCCGCGGGTCAGCTCGAAGTCGCCGCGGAGGATGGCAGCGTTGCCCCCGGGGATGCCGGAGCCAGTGATTCCCGAGCCCGACGCGCCCATCGCCGAGATCCGGTAGGTGCCGTCGACGGGCACGACCCACTCCTGCAGGCCGTCGGTCACCACGACCTCGCCCTCCAAGGTGGTGGCGTTGTAGCCGTCGGCGCTGTCGCAGTCGGTCTGCTTGGGGCCGGTGCGGCCGGTGGTGTCGCAGGTGGTGAACACGCGAGGGCCGGCCCAGGTCTCGGGAACGACCTCGACCGCCGTGGGCAGGCCGGCGCCGTCCTCGTCCACCGGGGTCACCGCGCAGCGCCAGCTCTCGTCGTCGAAGAACTGGCTCGCCTCGATGGTGTCACCGGGCAGATCCGTGGTGCTGGCGCCGGTGTACTCGAAGGTGTCGACGCTCCAGGCGATCTCGTAGGAGACGTCGTCTCCGTCGGCATCGGTGCTCGGCGTGACCAGCACGCAGCGCATGTCGTCGATGCCGGGGATGGGCTCCTCGGGGGCGATGGCGAACTCGGGGGTGGACGGGGGCGAGTTCAGCACGGTGACCGAGTGGCTGACGGGGTCGCCTTCGTCGACGCCGTCGCTGGGCACGACGGTCACCTCGACCACCTGGTGTTTCTCGAAGAGCGAGGTCGAGAGCACATTCCGGTTGACCCCGGAGAAGACCTCGGTGCCGTCCACGCTCCAGGTGTAGGTGAGCTCGACCGGCTGGCGGTCGGGGTCCGAGGCCTCCACGATCGCGACCAGCTCGGTGTCGGTGTAGATGTCCTCCTCGCTGAAGACGATCCTGTCGACGGTCGGCTTGCCGTTGAGGATCTCGATCTGGATGGTCGCGGGCTCGGAGACGTCCTCTCCGTCGAAGGCGACCGCGTGCCCGGTCCAGATCTCGCCCGGGTAGGTGAAGGCGGCGGGCACGTTCGGGCCGTCGAAGGGCGTGCCCTTGCCGTCGCGGGTCCAGTAGTAGCGCATCTCGACGGTGTCCCCGTCGACGTCGGCGCCGCTGCCGGACATCGACAGGCTCTCGGTGCTGACCACCTGGGTGACGTCCGCGCTGGCCTCGGCGGTCGGCGCGGTGTTGAGGATGGTGACCTCGGCGGTCGCGGGCGCGCCGTCCTTCTTGCCGTCGTTGGGGGTGACGGTGACGGTCCAGACCTGTCCCTTGCTGGTCGCCTCCGCGGGCACGAGGGCCTCGGTGAACTCGGAGCGCGCGGTGCCGTCCACCGACCAGGCGTAGGTGTAGGTGATCTCGTCCCCGTCCAGGTCGCGGGCGGTCGAGAGGAACTCGACGGAGAGCTTGTCGACGCTGTGCACGCGCTGGGCGACGTCGTCGGACTCGGCCGGCACGATCTTGACCAGCAGGCTGGACGGCTCGGCGTTGCAGCCCACGAGGGCGGCAATCACGATCAGGGACGGGAGGGAACGAGACATGGGGGGCTCCAGCAGGACGTGCTGGAGGGTAGCTGCCCGTTTTGCGATCGTCGCGGGTGGGGTTGGGGGACCCCGCCCGCCCTAGAACCCGAGCCAGTCCACCGTGACCTCACCCTCCGCAGCGTTGCCCACCGAGTTGCTCTGGTTCGAGCCACCGTTGTAGCTGCCGCCGCCGCCGGAGATGTTGCGGGAGGCGTCGCCGCCGGAGTAGCCGCCGCCGCCGCCGGCTGCGTACGAGCCGTTGCCGCCGCCGCCGCCGCCGAAGCCGCCGTACGCGGAGCCCTTTCCGCCAAGAGCGCCCTCGAACCAGGAGAACCCGCCGGAGCCGCCGTAGATGTAGGCGTAGGGGTCATCCGCGCCGTTGGTGCTGTAGCCGGCGCCCGCGTTGCCGTTGTAGGTGCCGGGCACGCTGCCGCCCTGACGCAGCGCGCTGGTCTTGGCGCGGCATGCAGTGGAGGCCGGGGCGCCCGAGGTCGCGGTGCCGCCGCCGTAGCCGCCGTACTGACTGGTCAGGGCGTCACAGCCGTTGCGGCGCCCGTAATAGCTGCCGTAGTAGCTGGTGGATCCGCCACCGCCGGCGACCAGCAGCGGGGTGTCGTCGCTCATCATCACCCAGGTCGCGCCACCGCCGCCGCTGCTGGTGCCGTCGGTCTTGCCCGGCTGGCCGACCGCGATGAGCAGGGTGTCGCCGCGCTTCAGCTCGAAGTCGCCGCGCAGGACCGCGCCCCGTCCGGGCGCGTACTTGTAGAAGGAGGACGTGCTGGCGCTGCCCTCCGCACCCTTGGCGGTGATCCGGTAGGTGCCGTCGACGGGGACGACCCACTCCTGCACCCCGTCCACCAGCACGACCTCGCCCTCGAGGGTCGTGGCGTTGTAGCCGTCGGCGCTGTCGCAGTCGGTCTGCTTGGGGCCGTTGCGGCCGGTGGTGTCGCAGGTGGTGAAGACCCGGGGGCCGGCCCAGGTCTCGGGCACGACCTCGACCGCGGTGGGCAGGCCGGCGCCGTCCTCGTCCACCGGGGTGACCTCGCAGCGCCACGACTCGTCGTCGTAGAACATGCGCGCGGGCACGGTGTCGCCGGGTAGATCCGTGGTGTCCGGCGCGGTGAACTCGAGCAGGTCGACCGTCCAGCCGATCTCGTAGGAGATGTCGTCCCCATCGGCATCGGTGCTGGGCGTGACCAGCTGACAGCGCATGTCGTCGATGCCGGGGATCGGCTCTGCGGGGAAGATCGTGAACTCGGGGGTGGTGGGCAGCGAGTTCAGCACGGTGACCGACTGGCTGACCGGCGCACCGTCGTCGACGCCATCGTTGGGCACGACGGTGAGCTCGATGACCTGGTGCTTCTTGAAGAGCGAGGTCGACAGCGCGGTCCGGTTGACGCCGGACGAGACCTGGGTGCCGTCGACGGTCCAGGTGTAGGTGAGATCCACAGGCTGCCCGTCGGGGTCCGAGGCCTCGACGATCGCGACCAGCTCGGTGTCCGTGTAGACCTCCTCCGCGTTGAAGGTGATGCTGTCCACGGTGGGCTTGCCGTTGAGGATCTGGATCTCGACGGTGGCGGGCTCGGAGACGTCCTCCCCGTCGAAGGCGACCGCGTGTCCGACCCAGGTCTCGCCCGGGTAGGTGAACGCGGCGGGCACGGTGGGGCCGTCAAACGGCGTGCCCTTGCCGTCGTTGGTCCAGTAGTAGCGCATCTCGACGGTGTCCCCGTCGAGGTCGGTGCCGCTGCCGGTCATCTCCAGGCGCTCGGTGCTGACCACCTGGGTCAGGGTGGCATTGGCCTCGGCGACGGGCGGGGTGTTGAGGATGGTGACCTCGGCGGTGGCGGCCACGCCGTCCTTCTTGCCGTCGTTGGGGGTCACGGCCACGGTCCAGACCTGGCCCTTGCTGGTGGCCTCGGCGGGCACGAGGGCCTCGGTGAACTCCGGGCGCGCGGTGCCGTCCACGGACCAGGCGAAGCTGTAGGTGATCTCGTCGCCGTTCAGGTCCCGGGCCGTCGACAGGAACTCGACCGCGAGCTTGTCGCTGCTGTGCACGCGCTGGGCGACGTCCTCTGAGTCCGCGGGCACGATCTTGACCAGCAGGCTGGACGGCTCCGCGTTGCAGCCGGCGAGTGCGGCGAGGACGAGCAGGGGGGGAAGGGCGCGGGACATGGGTCCTCCAACGTTCAGGCCGGCAAGTCTATCAGCCGTGTGAACTTCGCGTGAGGTCGGGTGGGATGTCGCAGTGCTGATCCGCGCGGTCGCGATGCTGGTAGGCTCGCGCGCCCGGAGGCGAGATGGAGGATGGCGAGGGCCGGAGGTTGGACCGGCGTGGGTTTCGCGTGCTGCGCGCGACGACGCTCGCCGAGACCCCGGGGAGCGGGCAGCTGCGGGCGGGGGCGGCCGCGATCGACCTCACCCCGGCGCTCGGGCTGGACA
>CALATR010000079.1 GCA_937891875.1 uncultured Pseudomonadota bacterium
GCATCCTGATCTGCGGCACCGAGACCGGGCCGCTCCAGCCCGGACCGGACGTCACCCTGGCCCATGACGCCAAGGACGCGGTGCAGGCCGGCGTGCACGTGCTCAAGGCCCTCACCGACGGCAAGGTCAGCCTGACCCTCTCCAAGGGCAGCGCGCACCCCGCCCTGGTCGGCCTCTCCGGCGTGGAGATGCACACCTTCGCCGGACCGCACCCCAGCGGCGACGCGACCGTGCAGGTCAACCACGTGGACCCGCCGAAGGGCGAGCGCCGCGTCTGGTACGTCAGCGCGGCGGACGTGGCCCGCATCGGCCGGCTGTTCCTCGAGGGTCGCTACGACGCCGAGCGCGTCTACGCCGCCGTCGGCGTGGGCTGCAAGCAGCCGCGCTTCGTGATGACGGTCATCGGCGCGCCGGTGGCGGACATCGTCGGAGGCGTCAAGGACGGCTCCATGCGCTGGATCCGCGGCTCCATCCTCACCGGGGACACCATCGATGCCGGTCGCTACGGCGGCTGGTTCGCCAGCGCCGTGCACGTCCTCCCCGACGAGGTGCCACGCAAGCTGCTGGCCTGGATGCTCCCTGCGTTCGGTCGCTACAGCGTGCATCGCGCCTACCTGTCCGGCTGGACCGGCGGCAAGAACAAGGACCTTCGTCCCGGCCTCTTCGGCGGACACCGCGGGCTGGTCCCGGTCGGCCAGTACCGCCGGGTCACGGTCACCCCGAACATCGAGCCCGAGTTCCTGATGAAGGCGCTGGCCGCGGGTGACCTCGAGGAGTCCATCAGCATGGGCATGCTCGAGTTCTCCGAGGAGGAGGCCGCGCTGTGCACCTACATCTGTCCCTCCAAGATCGAGTTCGACGTGCTGCTCCAGAAGGGCCTCGACCTCTACGAGAAGGAGACCTGAGATGAAGGCGCTAGAGAACGTCTTCGACAAGCTGCGACCCAACTTCGAGGGGGACGGAAAGCTCGCGCTGTTCTGGCCCTTCTTCGAGGGGGCCGAGACCTTCTTCCTCACCCCGGGGGAGAAGACCCATCAGGGTGCGCACGTGCGCGACCCGATGGACCTCAAGCGGCTGATGATCTTCGTCGACTTCGCGCTTGTTCCCTGCATCCTCATGGCGCTGTGGAACACGGGCTACCAGGCGTACCTCTATGAGGGCCTGGTCGGCGCGGATGGCGGCATCCTCGGAAAGGTCGGCTTCCTCGACTACATCCTGCGCGGTGCCTGGCACTTCTTCCCGCTCTACTTCGTGACCTTCGCGGTCGGTGGTGCGTGGGAGGGCCTGTTCTGCGTGGTCCGCAAGCACGAGATCAACGAGGGCTTCCTCGTCTCGAGCCTGCTCTTCCCGCTGACGCTGCCGCCGACGACCCCCCTGTGGATGGTCGCGCTGGGCATCTCCTTCGGCATCGTCATCGGCAAGGAGGTGTTCGGCGGCGTCGGCATGAACATCCTCAACCCCGCCCTGACTGCCCGCGCCTTCGTCTTCTTCGCCTACCCGGCGTCGATCTCGGGCGCGAAGATCTGGGACGCCGCCGGCTCGGCGACCCCGGGGACCGCGCTGACCAACCTGGGCGCCTACGCCGTCAACGGCGACGTCCCGGTCAACGCCCTGGTCGACGGCTACACGGGCGCGACCCCGCTGCTGGCGGTCTCCTCCGGTGCGGACGGCGCGCGGGCGCTGGACCTGCTCGCCGCGCAGGGCTGGTCCTTCTCCGACCTGCTCTTCGGCTTCGTGCCCGGCTCCATGGGTGAGACCAGCGCGCTCGCGTGTCTGCTGGGTGCGGTGTTCCTCATCGCCACCGGTCTCGCCTCCTGGCGCACCATGCTCGGCGGCGTCGTCGGCCTGCTCACCATGGCCAGCGTGTTCTACTTCCTCGTCGGCGGCGGCATGCCCGGCGTGGACGCGGCCGACGTGAACCCGCTGTTCACCCTGCCGCCCTGGTACCACCTGGTCATCGGCAGCTTCGCCTTCGGCATCGTCTTCATGGCGACCGACCCGGTCAGCTCCGCGATCACACCGGTGGGCAGGCTGCTGTACGGCTTCTTCATCGGCGTGCTCGTCGTGCTCATCCGCGTGGTCAACCCGGCCTACCCGGAGGGCGTGATGCTCGCGATCCTCTTCATGAACGTCTTCGCGCCGCTCCTGGACTGGGTCGTGGTGCGCCAGACGGCCAACAAGCGCAAGAAGCGCCTCGCACCCGTCGGCGCCCCCGCCGCCGCGGCCGCGAAGTAGGAGGCGCAGATGGACAAGGGAAGCACCACCTACATCGTCGGCTTTGCAGCAGTGGTCTGTATCGTGTGCTCGCTCGGCGTGGCCGGCGCCTCGATGGGCCTGCGTCCGCTGCAGGAAGCCAACGAGCTGGCCGCGTTCCAGACCAGCATCCTGAACGCGGTCGATCTCCCGGCGAAGGACGAGGCCGGCAACCGCCCGAGCCTCGACAAGAAGGAGACCCAGGCGCTCTTCGACAAGCGCCTCAAGCTCATCCTCGTCGACGACAAGGGCGAGGAGGTCCACGCGGACCTCGAAGACCCCGAGGCCAAGAAGGCCAAGCTCGCAGAGCTGCGCGCTGCGGCCACCAAGAAGGGCGAGGATGCGACCGTGCACCCGGTCTACCTCCGCGTCGCCGAGTCCGGCGACACCGTGGAGGCCTACGCCATCGAGCTGCAGGGCAACGGCCTGTGGGGCCCGCTCTCCGGCTACATCGCCCTCGAGCCCGACGGCAAGACCGTGATGTCGGTCGCGTTCGACGCTCCGAAGGAGACCCCGGGTCTGGGCGCCGAGATCACGAAGGCCCCGTTCAAGCAGCAGTGGGTCGGCAAGAGCATCGTCGAGGGCGGCAAGCTCGCTCCGATCGACGTGTCCAAGAGCTGCGGCGGAGACGCTGCGCACTGTGTCGACGGCGTGTCCGGGGCGACCATCACCAGCCGTGGCGTCGACGCCATGGTCGAGCGCGCCATCAACGTCGAGTACGCCAACTACCTCAAGAAGATCCAGGAAGGCTGATCATGAGCTCTCCAGCCACCGAGATCCAGGCACAGCGCGAGCCGCTCATCTCCTTCGGAAAGAAGGAGCGCGGCTTCGTCGTCGACCCGCTGTCGGACAACAATCCGATCACGGTCCAGGTCCTCGGGATCTGCTCGGCGCTCGCGGTCACGGTCCAGTTCAACCTGGCCCTGACCATGACCGCCGCGGTCATCGCGGTCCTCGCCGCGAGCAACGTGTCCATCTCGCTGCTTCGCAACTTCATCCCGAGCAGCATCCGCATCATCGTGCAGCTCTCGGTGATCGCGTCGCTGGTCATCGTGGTCGACCAGGTCCTCAAGGCCTTCGTGTACGACCTGGCGGTCCAGCTGTCCGTCTTCGTCGGCCTGATCATCACGAACTGCATCATCATGGGTCGCGCGGAGGCCTTCGCCATGGCCAACAAGCCCTGGCCGTCCTTCCTGGACGCGCTGGGCAACGGCCTCGGCTACGGCGCGATCCTCTGCCTGGTCGCCCTCTTCCGCGAGATCCTCGGCTCGGGCGCCCTGTTCGGCATCAAGCTGGTGCCCCAGGCCGTCTATGACTTCGGCTACGCCGACATGGGCCTCATGGTCATCGCCCCCGGCGCCTTCATCATCCTCGGTCTCATCATCTGGGCCCAGCGCACCTGGACGGGCTACGCCGAGGCATAGAGTGCTTTGGTAGCCTGATTTCGGAGAACTCACATGGAACTCATCGAGTCCTACCTGAGCCTGGCGGCCAAGTCGATGTTCGTCGAGAACATCCTGCTCGCCTACTTCCTCGGGATGTGCTCCTTCCTGGCGGTGTCCAAGAAGGTCGAGACGGCGCTGGGCCTCGGGGCCGCAGTCGTGTTCGTCCTGACCATCACGACGCCGGCAAACTGGCTCATCGACCACTTCCTGCTCAAGGAGGGGGCGCTCGGCTTCATCCCGGGCATGGAGGGCGTCGACCTGTCCTTCCTGTCCTTCATCACCTTCATCGCGGTCATCGCGGCGATGGTGCAGCTGGTCGAGATGGTCATCGACCGGTTCAGCCCGACGCTCTACAACGCGCTCGGCATCTTCCTCCCGCTGATCGCGGTCAACTGCGCCATCCTCGGCAGCTCGCTCTTCATGCAGGAGCGCGGCTACGACTTCGGCGAGGCCGTGGTCTTCGGCTTCAGCTCCGGCATGGGCTGGGCCATGGCGATCATCGCGATGGCCGCCATCCGCAGCAAGCTCAAGTACTCGCACATCCCCGCAGGCCTCAAGGGACTGGGCATCACCATGCTCGTGACCGGCCTGATGGCGATCGCCTTCCTTTCCTTCGCTGGCATCCAGCTCTGATCACCCGCCGCCGACTGCGGCACGTGCTGGTCGGTCATTGACCCACGTCCCAGGTTGGGTGGAGGAGAACACATGGTACCCGTGCTCACCGTCGCAGCCGCCGTCGCCGTCTTCGCTGGCGTCATCCTGCTGCTGGTGCTCATCCTGATGCTTGCCCGGCAGCAGCTCGTGCCTCAGGGCGAGGTCGTAATCTCGGTCAACGAGGATCCGGACAAGGCGCTCAAGGTGTCCCCGGGTCAGACGCTGCTCTCCGCGCTCGCGGCGGAGAAGATCTTCGTCCCGTCCGCCTGCGGCGGTGGCGGCACCTGCGCGATGTGCAAGTGCCAGGTGATCGACGGCGGCGGCGACATCCTGCCGACCGAGACCGGCCACATCAACCTGTCCGAGCGCAAGGAGAACTGGCGGCTCGCCTGCCAGGTCAAGGTCAAGCAGGACATGAAGATCCGCCTCCCCGAGGAGATCTTCGGCATCAAGAAGTGGGAGTGCACCGTCGTCAGCAATGACAACGTCGCCACCTTCATCAAGGAGTTCGTGGTCAAGCTGCCCGAGGGCGAGACCATGGACTTCGAGCCCGGTGGGTACATCCAGATCGACGTGCCGAAGTATCGCACGCCCTTCACCGAGTTCGACATCGGCGAGGAGTACCGGGAGGACTGGGACAAGTTCAAGGTCTGGGACAACGTCGGCTTCTGCGACGAGGACGGCGTCTACCGCGCCTACTCGATGGCCAACCACCCGGCCGAGGGCGACATCATCATGCTGAACATCCGCATCGCCACGCCTCCGCGCGGCATGGATGTTCCTCCGGGCATCTGCAGCTCGTTCATCTTCGGCCGCAAGCCCGGCGACAAGGTGTTCATCTCGGGCCCCTACGGCGAGTTCCACATCAACCGCACCGACCGCGAGATGGTCTACATCGGCGGTGGTGCGGGCATGGCGCCGCTGCGCAGCCACATCTACCACCTCTTCCACACCGAGCGGACCACCCGCCGCGTCTCCTACTGGTACGGCGCCCGCTCCCTGCGGGAGATGTTCTACTGGGACGAGCTGCAGGCCATCGAGGCCGAGTTCCCCAACTTCAGCTTCCACCTGGCGCTCTCGGACGCCCTGCCCGCGGACAACTGGGAGGGCCCGAAGGGGTTCATCCACCAGGTGCTCTACGATCTCAAGCTGAAGGACCACGAGGCCCCGGAGGATCTCGAGTACTACATCTGCGGTCCGCCCCTGATGCTGTCGGCCGTCCTGCGGATGCTCGATGATCTGGGCGTTCCGCCCGAGATGATCCGCTTCGACGACTTCGGCTGATCGACCCGGACGCCGCATCGCAAGACCCCGTCAGGTACCGCCTGGCGGGGTCCGTCCGTTTCCAAGGGGACCCCCATGCGCCACCTCACCGCAGCCCTCCTGCTCGCCGCCTGCACTCCGCAGCCAGGCGCCCGGCCCGTTCCCGAGCCCGTCATTCAGCGCGCCCACGGCGAGGCCCTCGGCACGACCTGGAACGTGTCCTGGGTCGAGGCGGAAGGGGCCGGGGACGCCGCCCGGGTGGACGCGACCGTCAAGCGCGTCCTCGCCGAGGTCGACGAGCACATGAGCACCTGGCGGGACGACAGCGAGCTGTCCCGGGCGCGTCGCGCCGAGGGACCGACCCCGGTGTCGCAGGACACAGCCCTCGTGGTCGACGCCGCGATGGACCTCGCCGAGGTGAGTGGAGGTGCGTTCGACCCCACCGTACAGCCGCTCATGGAGCTGTGGGGCTTCTTCGGCGAGCGCCGCGATGATCTGCCCAGCGACGAGGAGATCGCGGCGGTCCGCGAACGGGTGGGCTGGCGCAAGGTCGTGCTCGACCGCGGACCGGACGGCGCCACCCTCGACGTCGGCGGCACCGCCCTGGACCTGTCGGCGATCGCCAAGGGCCACGCGGTGGACCGCATCCACAACGCACTCGCGGCCGACGGGCTGGCGCAGGTGTTCGTCGAGGTCGGCGGGGAGGTCCGGGTGTCCGGCCCCGCCCAGCAGCGTCCGTTGTGGCGGGTCGGCGTGAACATCCCCGACCCGGCCGCTGCACCCGACGCGTTCGCGCTGGTCGTCAGCCTGACCAACGGCGCGGTCGCCACGTCGGGCAACTACCGCAACCACTACGAGGTCGACGGCAAGACGCTGGTCCACACGATGGATCCCAGGCAGGGACGCCCGGTCACGACCCACGTCGCCTCGGCCACGGTGGTCGCGCCGGACTGCCGCACCGCCGACGGCCTGGCCACGACCCTGATGGTGCTCGAGCCGGACGCGGGCCTGGCGCTCATCGAGTCTCTCCCCGACACCGAGGCGGCGCTGCTGCTCTTCGACGAGGGCCAGTTCCAGCTGCGCACGACCGGGGGCATGGATCGCCACGTCGAGGTGGTCTCCGACAGGATCCGCAAGAAATCTCCGTGACGGTGGTCACGCTCTGGCCCCCAGCCGCCCAGGGGGCGGGTGCTGTGCTCCCGGGAGGTCCCATGCGTGCGCTGATGTCCGTGCTGCTCCTCGTGTCCTGTGGCGGTGGCTTCGAGTGTGACTCGGTCGCTGATGTCGATGGCGACGGCCTCTCCGAGTGCGAAGAGTGGGAGCTCTACCTCAACCCGGAGATCGCGGACTCCGACGGCGACGGCTTCGACGACGGAGAGGAGCTGGAGTGCGGCTCCGACCCCGCGGACAAGAACGAGGTCTGCTACGCCTGCGGCTGGCGTCACGACGACCCGGGGGACCTCACCGGCGTGGGCTCTTCCGAGGGCGACACCATCGCCAACATCGGCCTCGCCGACGCGTGCCACGAGGACGTGGACCTGTGGGACTTCGCCGGCAGCTACCACATCCTCTTCTTCACGGCCGAGTGGTGCGGGGTCTGCAAGGCCGAGGTGAACGGCCACGACGCGATGCTCGAGTCCTTCCGCTCCCGCTCCGACGTGCCCGCCGACTACCTGGTCATCCTCTTCCAGAACGCTCGTGGTGGCACGCCCACCTCGGACAGTGTCGTGGCCTACCAGCAGGCCGTGTCCACCGAGGGCCCGATCCTGGCGGATCCGAAGGTCGACACGGTGTCGCTGACTCCCTACGACGGCAGCGCCCTGCCCGGAAAGTGTCTGGTGTCGCCGCGGATGGAGATGCTGAAGTGCTGGACCGGCAAGGAGGGGGACTCCGAGGCCTTCGACATGATCGAGGCTCACGCCGCCGGCGGCTGAGCCGAGAGTCACCCGCGGTCGCGCGCGGCATCCTGCAGACCTGCGCGGCTCCGGTTACGGATCGCTCTTGGAGGCTCCATGGAGATCCTGATCACGCTCGGCTTCTTCGCCGTGGCCATGACGCTCATGGCCTTCGGGGTGATCTTCTCCAACCGCGCCCTGCGGGGCTCGTGCGGCGGGGAATCCATCCGCAACGGGGACGGCGATGAGGTCGTGTCCTGCGGGGCCTGCGCGAAGAAGGAGGCGGACGTCTGCCCCACGGACGAGCCGCTGGTGAAGCTGGCGCAGATCACGCACCCGAACCCGAAGCATCACCGCTAGCGCTTCCGGAAGACGAAGGGCCAGACGGTCTCGCCCTCGACATCCGACGGATCGCCTCCTCCGCGGTGGTCGGCGCGGCCGCTGGAGCCTTCGCGCGCGCGCATCCCGCGAGGCCGAGCAGCATCACGGTCGTCAGGATCCTGGCTGCCACGTCGAACCTCCCTGCGAGACCCCGTGAACGCGCCACCGGTGCGCCGCACTCCGAGAACGTGAGAAAGGACTTGATGACTCGCGCTGTATCGGCACACTCAAGGGTACGTCGACGCAAGAGCGGATCCGACGAGCCAGCACGCTCGGCGGTGTGTCGTCCTCCTTGCGGGGATGCCCGCTCGACCGCTATTCTCCGTGCCCGTATATGCCTGGCTGGAGGTCCCATGACCCGCCCCTTCGCCTTTGCTGTCCCGCTCGCGCTCGCCATCCCCCTCGCACTCGGTGCGTGCCAGCCGGAAGATCCCGGTACGGACACCGCGGATGAGCGCGCACCCCTGAGCCTGTCCATCGCCCCCAACTCGGCGGGTCGAGGCCAGGCGCTCACGGTCGACATGATCGCGACCCGAGCCCGGTTCGTCTTCGGCGCGACCGACCTGTCCCTGGGCGACGGCATCACGGTGGAGCGGGTGACGGTCGAGGACGGCTTCGGCGCCTACGCGGACATCATCGTCGACCCGGATGCCGAGCTCGGCTCTCGGGACGCGGTCATCACCATCGACGGCACCGAGTTCGAGCTGCGGGACGTCTTCGAGGTCATCAACGAGTCCATCGCCACGGTCGACCCTGGCAACGGCAAGATGGGCGAGGTGCTGGACGTCGCCATCGCGGGCCGCGGCGTCGAGTGGGAGAACGGGCAGACGTGGGCGAACTTCGGCAAGGGCATCGACGTCATGGAGTTCCGGGTGCTCTCGCCGACCCTGGCGATGGCCACCCTGTCCATCCGCCCCGACGCGCGCCCCGGCCCCCGCGACGTGCTGGTCGAGAACGGGCCCCAGGTCGTCGGCCTGTACGAAGGCTTCACCGTCGACCGCGCGCTCATCGCCTGCGAGTTCGAGCCCGACCAGGGCTACCAGGGCGACACCATCGCCTTCACCGTCCGCTGCCTCGACACCGACTGGGCCGCCGGCACCCGGATCGAGTTCTGGGACGACGGCGGCAACAACCCGGACGTGCAGGTCACGACGACCCAGTACCTGGACGGCGAGAACATGGCCGGTCGCCTGACCGTGTCCAACGCCGCCGTCATCGGCACCCGCGACGTCTACATCACGAACGGCGACGAGTCCGTGCTGCTGCCGGACGCGTTCAGCGTGCTCGACGCGCCGCCCAGCCTGGACAACGTGGCCATCAGCCTCGGCTTCGACGTGGGCCGCCAGATCGACAACGGCTCGTGCGACCTGCAGGAGCAGGTGAGCGCGTTCGCCGCGTTCGTCATCCCGCTGGACCCGCCGTGCGGCAGCCCGCCGCCTCCGGGCCAGGGCCCCATGCCCTACGACATCAACGGTGTGTTCCCGGTGCCGCCCGAGCGTCAGCCCGAGGACTGCCCGAACCCCGAGACCGTCGACGCGGGTGACTACGTCTGGTTCGAGAGCGACGAGAACGTCGTCACCCTCGAGAAGGACGTCATCGCCAGCACCGGTCAGATCGTCTACCGCGGCATCGACCTGACCCTGGACGACTACCGCTTCAACAAGATGTACGACCTGCACACTCAGGGCGTCGAGGGCGGCATCCCCGAGGTGATCCTGCCCGGCGTGCAGCCCACCGTGCCGGCCGACTACTACATCCTGTCCCCCGAGATCTGCCGGGACTACGTGCACAATCGCGAAGAGCCCTTCGAGTACACCTGGACCCCGGCCCAGACCTACCCGAACGCGATCTTCAGCACCCAGATCAGCGGCGTGCTGGTCGCCACGGGTGAGGGCGGCTTCGCCGGCTCGATCCCCTGGGACGACGGAGAGCACACCTACGCTCCGGGAGAGCTGACCCAGCTGCAGGCCACCCCGGTGAGCTTCAGCGCGACCAGCTACATCGAGGGGCCCTACTTCGGCTTCCCGTTCTCCTCGATCCAGAGCAACAAGTCCGACTCCGCCCTGTCCACGGGTGCGAGCCTGACCCTCGAGTAGACCGCATCTGACCAGGTCGGTCGGAGGGCACCGCCACGTGGGCACGGACGAAGGAGACGCCATGATCAGGACCCCGCGCATCACCCTGCTTGTCGGGGGAGTCGCGCTGGCCTCGTTGGCAGCTGCGGGCTGCAACGACCAGGGCTTCACGAGGCGCATCGACGGCACCATCGCGGTCGTCATCGGAGACTTCGACAACATCCAGGAGACGTTCAACCGCCAGGAGATCGACACCGTCCGCTACGACGGCATCATCTCCACGGCGACGTGGGTCGAGGATCCGGACGACTTCGCCCCGCCGCAGCTCTCGGTCGAGGGGTTGTTCACCTCCGAGCGCAACCAGGAGCTGATCAACCACGGCGCGGTCTTCCTCTCGTCGGGGTCGCGCGGGTTCGGGGATCACATCTACACCGGCCTCGCCCCCGACGATCAGATCATCAGCGACGCTGTCGCGGTCGAGAACGCCCTCGCGTACGTGCGCGGCGGCGGC
>CALATR010000080.1 GCA_937891875.1 uncultured Pseudomonadota bacterium
CGCCGTTGAGGTCGACCGCCTGCACTTTCGACCTGCCGTTGATCGAATCGCGCGAGAAGGTGAGGTGCTCCAGCGATTTGATTGGGTGGAAGCGCTTGAAACTGAGCTTGCCCCGGCGTGTGCCCTTCGACTCGAAGAGCGCGTGGTTCCCGTCCGCCTGCATCACGATCACCCCTCCCTTCCTCGTGATCCCGAACGGCCCCTCCACCACGACCTCTCTCCTGAGCTCGACCCGCACGTTCCCACTGCCGAACACCGACACGTCGAGGTCGCCCTCCTCGGGCTCGTCGGTCCAGGGCTGCACGGATCGGATCAGCCCGAGCGGGATGTCGGCGGCCCAGCGGAGGCCGACGCGGAGCTTGAGCTTGCCGTCTTCGACGCGGGTGGGGCGCAGGCGCATGGCCTGGGCGTCGCCCCAGATCCACAGGGCGCCGTAGATGCCGAGGAAGGTGGCGATCCAGGCGGCCCAGGAGGCGACGAAGTGGTCGAGGAGCAGGTGCAGGACGGGAACCTCGATGAAGGAGATGCCGACCAGGAGCGCTGCGATCCAGGTCCAGCCGGACTCGCGGTGAACGGAGAATAAGGAAGGTCCAACCTGGGTCTTGCGGAAGGGGCCCACGAACCCGAGGGTCAGGAGCTGGACCTCGAGGAGCACCGCGCGGGCGAGCGGCTTGGACTCGAGCGCCTCGGTGAGGGCGTGTTCGGCGGTCTCGTACAGGGGCAGGCCCTGGCGGCGGGCGTGGCGGGCCTCGCGGAAGAGGGTGAACATGCGCCAGCCGGTGAACAGCGCGAGCCCCCCCTCGACCGCGCCGAGCAGGAGCAGCAGGGTGGTGCCGTCCACCGCGTCGGGCAGGAGCCAGCGGGCGGCGGCGGCCCCGGCGAACCCGACGACGGCCACGGTCCACTTCGGCAGGCCCGCCCCGCGCACGCCCAGCAGGTAGTGGGCGACGGTCGCGGTGACGACGAGATCGATGGTGATCGCCAGCGGGATCAGCGTCGGCGACGCCACCGCGAGCGAGGTCGCCGCCCAGACCGACACGGAAGCGATGGTGGCGAGCAGCGCGACGTCGAGGCCGACAAAGACGTGGGCGCGCGTCACGGGATCCTCCAGGGAAGATCCCTTCGTAAGCTCACTCCGGCAGGAAGGCCTCGCGTCCGATCGCTGCACCGACGACCTCGTCGACCGTGTAGTGCAGGGGCATGGCCTCGTTGGCGAGCCACAGCTGGGCCTGGTCGTCGAAGTACGCGCTGTCGTTGAGGCCGGACTGGCCGCCGGGCAGCACGTTGACGCCCTCGGGGCCGTCCTCGCCCAGCGCCACGACCAGCCGGAAGACCGGGCCGGAGCCGTAGCTGAAGCGCTCGCCGTTCACGCCTGAGTTGCCCGCGTCGACGTTGAGGTGGTCGCCGTGGCGGGGGAAGCCGGGCAGGCCGTAGCGAGGATCGTTGGGCGCGGCGCCGGGCCAGACGTCGATCCGGTCCGGGGTGATCGCAAAGCCGCTGGTGAGGGCTGCGAAGGTGGGGTCGTCGCCCAGGAACTCGGCCAGCACGCTCTCGAAGCGCACGTGGTGGCGCAGGCCCCAGGTCCAGGCGTCCATGTCGTCGGTGCCAAAGCCGCCGTAGCCGCGCTCTGTGCGGGGTCCGGTGAGGAAGTCGAGGGCGTCGGTGAGCACCACGATCGCGAGCTCGTCGGAGGTCTCGAGCTCGGGCGTGCCGTTGACGTCGAAGTAGATCGACTCGCCAGTCTCGGCGTTGAAGCTGGCGAGTCCGGCGGGGTTCCCCTCGCCGCGCCCCTCCAGCACCATGCGCTTGAGCATGCGCTGCCGGCCGCTGTCGCCGGTCGGTTGGAAGGCGCCGGGCGGGATGCGCTCGTCATCGAGGATGGCGCGGGCGAACCGGCCGTACCACGCGTTGAAGATGCTCGTGGCCACGCTATCGGCGACGTCCCCGTCCTCGACGGTGTCGTAGAAGGTCTCGACCCCCGACTCCGCCTGGTAGCCCCCGTCCGCCCAGGCCTGCAGCCGGGTGCGCACCTCGGCGAAGCGGTCCGCGTCCGCGTCCCACGCTGCGGCGATCCGGGCCTCCGAGGTGCCTTCCTCGGGCGCGCCCGCGGCCAGCGCCTCCGCCCGGTCCAGCGCCGCGATCAGCACCGGCACGAACTGCTCTCCCAGGCGGGAGTCGTGGTTGGCCTGCAGCTCCTGCATGTTGGCGATGGAAGCCGACTTCTCGGTCGCCATCCGGTCCAGCTCCCGGTCGATCGTGTCCGCCCGGTAGCCCTCCAGCCACGGCCCGCCGACGTACCAGCCGTCGTTGGTCAGGTCCACGTCGAAGCTCTGCCCGCCGGGGTCGTTGTTGGCGGCGACCAGGAAGCCCTGGGCCGGGTCCTTGCTCCAGGGGTAGTCCTCGAAGGGCACCAGGCAGCGCTGGGGATCGTCGCGCTGGCTGTAGTCGATGTGCCCGTCGACCAGCGGCACGGTGAAGCCCGGGTAGGTCGTGCCGTCGATGAGCAGGCTGGGATCGGCGCCCTCGACGAAGGAGCCGTCGGGGTTGCGCGGCAGGTAGGTGCGGCAGGGCACCGCCTGGAAGCCCGTGTAGAGGATGCTGCCGTCGCGATCCGCGGCGACCAGGCCCGCGGAGTTGCCGTTGAGGTCCTTCGTCGCCTCGTGGAAGTCGTCGACCGTGCGGGCGTCGGCAAAGCCCCACAGGCCGACCACCGCCGGGCTGCCGTCGAGCGGGGGGTAGTCGAAGCTGATCCCGGTGACGATGCCGTCGCCGTCCGTGTCGCCCGGGACGATCCGGTCCCCGCCCATCCACACGACCGACTCACCGTCCCCGGGGTCGTTGCCGCGCCGTCCTTCGATGTCGGCGATCCAACGGCCATCTGCCGTGGTCCACCGGGTCCAGGTCCGGGTGCCGCCCTCGCTGCCCAGCGCCGGGATCTCCCGGATGATGGCGCTCTCCTCGACCGCGACCAGGGGGATCCACTCCCCGTCGAACCTGGCGGCGACGGGCACGCCGTTGCCGTCCAGCTGGATCTCCTCGCGGTACCAGTCGGTGATGTCGCCGAAGAACGCGATCTGGCTCCACGCGATGTGGCCGTTGGTGCCAGGGCCGGGCACGGGCAGTCCGGGCACCGTCATGCCGACGAACGACAGCTCCTCCTTGTCCTTGGACAGCTGCTTCACGTCCAGACCGATCTGGTAGAAGAGCGGCGGGATGGTCAGGCCCAGGTGGCCGTCTCCGGCGAGCAGGGCGCGCCCGTCCTCGGTGGCGCTGGCCTGCACTGCCCAGGCGTTGCTGCCCCAGCCGTGCTCCCAGTCGTGGCCGCGCAGGCGGTCCCAGCGGGCGCGGCGCGCGAGGATCCGCTCGATGGGCTCGGCGGGGACAGCTCCGAGCGCCTCGCCCCGGCCCCGGGCCCGGTCGTTCGCGCCGTCGCGGGGATGGGCCGCCGGGTCCCAGTCGGGGGCGCTGGCGACGTCGAAGGTGGGCTCGACCCGGTCCCAGATGTCCGCTCGAACGCCGGCTTGTCGCAGGTCTTCGTGGTCGGCGCCCGCGTACCAGTCGGCGAGCTGGCTGACGGTGTAGCCGCGGCGCACGTCCCCGCTCTCGAAGCCGGACTGGGCGATGACGGTGGCCGCGCCTGCGATCACGTCGAGCCGGTCGAAGTCGGTCATCAGGTCGATCGCCGACTCGGCGCCCAGGGTGGTGGCGGCGAAGTCGTACTCGGAGGGGGGCGGCAGGCGCTCCGCGCGCACGGCGGCAAGGTAGGCGTTGACGCCCTCGGCGTAGGCGTCGACCAGCTCGAGCAGCTCCGGGTGGTGGGTCTCGATGAGGACCAGCATCTGCTCTGCGATGTGGCGGTTGCCCTCGGCGCGGGACTCCATGTCGGCGGAGAGTGCGTCCTCGCCAAGCACCTCGGACAGCTCGCCCAGGGCGAGGCGGCGGGACAGGTCCATCATGAAGAAGCGGTCCCGAGCGACCTGGAAGCCCCACACCACGGCGAGATCCCGGCGGTTCTCGGCGTAGATGTGGGGGACGTTCCCCTCGGTGAACACGATGTGCGCGTTGTCCTGCAGGGTGGGCAGGGTCCAGGAGCGGTCTTCTGGGACCTCGAGGAGGGGCTTCTCGGGGTTCTTGCAGCCAGTGACGACGGCGGCGAGGGCGAGGAGCGGGAGCAGGCGGCGCACGGGACCTCCGGGATCCCGCGCTTTTACGCGGCTCCCCCACGCGTCGCAAGGTCCCGCGACGGGGGGTGCCGGTCGATGCCCACGGCGGGCCGACCTACTCGGGGACGTCGGTCTCGGGCAGCTTCTCGAGCCGGACGTACTTCCGGGGCTCCTCCTCGTTCGGGTAGAGGAGCAGCAGCTCGACCGGGGTGAAGTCGTCCACGACCAGCACGATGGTCTGGTTCTCGACCAGGACCAGCGAGGGGCTCTTCTCCGCGGTGTCGATCAGCGACCAGCCCGGCGTGACCACGATCTCGTCACCGAACGGGTTCCAGCGACCGCGGGCGACCTCGCGCGGCGGGCTGTCCAGGCCGTACTGCCAGCGGCGGAACGCGGGGAGCACGTCCTCCAGGCCGGTGGCGTCGATCTGGCGGGCCAGCTCCCAGACCTGGTGCTCCCCGTTGTCGACCCGGCCCCACATGCCCTGCAGATCCTCGAACTCGGGCTTCGGCCCGCACGCGGTCAGCGACGCGACGGCGAGGGGCAGCAGGACGAGGAGGTGCCTGGCGACCGGGATGCGCATGGGGTCTCCGAGAGAGGGCGTACACCGGATCGTGTGGCGAGTGCGCACGACCCTTCGACGTACTTCCCGATCAGTAACCCTGACCGCTGCCGACCTGCAGGGACACGCCGTAGTTCACGTCCCCGGCGATCAGGCGGAACTTGGGCTCGGCCACGATGAACAGGCGGCGGCCGACCCGGGTCCAGGGCTCGGACCAGCCGATCCGGCCGGCGATCATGGGTGCGGGGGTGAAGTAGCGGTCGGTACCCAGCTCCGTCAGCCGACTGTGGAGCATGAACGCCGGACCTACGGCAGCGCCGACCGAGAGCTTGCCCATCACCCGGTCCCAGCGGAACGAGGGCTCGATGGACATGGAGTAGTGCAGGGGGAACGGACCCTCGACGATCGCGGCAATGCCGGGACCGATGCGGTCATTGCCCCGCGGGTGCCAGCCCCAGGAGAAGAAGAAGCCGTACGTGGCCCAGGGCTTCACCTCGTCGCGGAAGTACGTGATGTCCGCGAAGCCGAGCTGAAGACCGAAGTCGTAGCTGTAGACCGGGGGCACGGCACGGAGCTCCACCTCGGGCAGCTCGTCGACGACCTCCTGGGCCTGCGCGGGCAGGGCGCACAGGGCGCCGGCGACGACGACGCTCGCGAACAGCGCGGTCGAGGCGCGGCCCGCCTTCCGCAATTCCGGATTGTTCGCAGAGAATCGGATGGTCACTTCGGCCCTCCCCGGGGTCTGGAGCGCCGGAGCATATCCGGCGACCTCGTCGTCTGCATCGCAGGTGTCCGGTCGATGAAGACTGTTGACGGGTGGGGACCACCGTCTGACTCGATCCGAACACCTTCTCGGTTATACGCGCTGCTCTGCCGGAGGCACCGCATGCTGCGCACGACGCTCGTCACCTCGTCCATCCTCGTCCTCGTGGGCCTCGTCGGCTGCAACGAGCCTCCCGACGCGGAGTTCGACCTCGTCACCCAGCGCGAGCTCGAGATGCGCGCCCAGGCCCTCGACCAGCGCCTCGACGCGATCGACGCGAAGATGGCCGAGAACGCCGAGGCCGGCGGTGGCGCCGCGGCTCCGGACAACGGCCGCTCCGACGAGGCCTTCCAGGTCTACCAGGGCATCCAGAAGGCCATGGCCGAGAACGACATGGCCAAGGCCAAGGAAGGGCTCACCAAGCTGCGCACCTACACCGACGTGCCCCCGGCGGTCCGCGCAGCCCAGCAGCTGGGCATGCAGATCGACATCATGCAGCAGCAGGCCGACATGATCGGCAAGGACGCCCCGCCGCTCGAGGCCGAGCAGTGGCTGGTCGGCAACTCGAGCCTGTCCGAGGGCAAGGCCACCCTGCTGGTGTTCTGGGAGGTCTGGTGCCCCCACTGCCGGCGCGAGGTGCCCAAGCTGCAGGCCACCTTCGACCAGTACAAGGGCCAGGGCCTGAACGTGGTCGGCGTCACCGCCGTGGACAATGGCAAGACGGTCGAGGAGGTCATGGAGTTCGTCGGAGAGCAGAACATCTCCTACCCGATCGCCAAGATCCCCACGGGCATGAAGGACGCCTACCTGGTGCAGGGCGTGCCGTCGGCCGCCGTGGTCAAGGACGGCAAGGTCCTGTGGCTCGGCCACCCCGCCCAGGTCGACGAGTCGATGATCAAGGACTGGCTGGGCAGCTGATCGCGGTCAGCTCGGCCAGGGCGTCGGCGACGGCGTCCGGCTGACGCTGGGCCAGGAGGTGAGGCGCGTCGAAGCTCCGGATCACGAGGTCCGGGCGGGCGCGCCTCACGTCGTTCAGGGCGGACTCCCCGACCAGGCGGTCGCGCCGGGCGTGCAGGTACAGCGCGGGGCAGGTCGTGCGTGCGAGGTCCGCGGTGACGTCGACGTCGGCAACCGCGCGCAGGCGGGCGGAGATGACTCCCGGACCGACGGCGGCGATCGCGTCGCGCACGGCGCTCACCAGCTCGGCGGGGGCGTCGGCGCCGGCCAGCATCGCTCGGATGGCGGGGCGCGGTGGCGGGCCGACGGCGATCAGGGCGCCGAGGCGGATCAGCGCGCGGGAGGTAGGGGCCCGAGCGAACGTCGCGACCAGGGCCA
>CALATR010000081.1 GCA_937891875.1 uncultured Pseudomonadota bacterium
GTAGCTGGTTTCGAGGACTTCGACGAGGAACCCGCCCGCGGCGTCGAACCCGGTGACGAAGAGGCGTCCGGAGGCGGGGTCGACCGCGGAATCCCCGACATCGCCCCGGCTGGGGAGCTGGCCGACCCCGATGTAATAGGGCGCGGTGAAGATGCTGAAGACCTCGGCGACACGGGGCAGCCCGTCGTTGGCGTTGTAATCGTGCACGAGCGTGCGGTTGTTGAACGCGTCCCAGACGACGCCGTCGTTGTCGCCCATGCCCTCGGCCGCGTCGTACACGCCGTCACCGTCGGAGTCCACGTCCCGGTGGTCGGGGATCCCGTCGCCGTCGGTGTCCACCGGGGAGCCGCCGTCGAGCTCGTCGGCGGTGGGGATGCCGTCGCCGTCGTCGTCGCTGTCGCGGTAGTCGGGGATGCCGTCCTCGTCGGTGTCCCGGGGGTCGCTGATCTCGCCGACCTCGTTCTGGTCGTTCAGGCCGTCGTCGTCGCTATCCGTGTCCAGCGCGTCGATGGTGCCGTCCCCGTCCGTGTCCAGCGGCGCGAGCTGGCCCGCGTGGGTCGTGAGGTCGCCCCACTCGGTGCCGTCGGGGATCGTGTCCTTGTCGGAGTCGTAGAAGCCCTTGTCGGTCTCCGCCTCGACCTCGTAGAAGTCGAGCACCCCGTCCTCGTCCGTGTCGAGGTTCGCGTAGCCATCGCAGTCGTTGTCGATCGGCTGGTCCGCGTCGTCGAAGTCCAGGATGTCGTCCGCGCCGGTGAGGATCGTGGCGTCCTCGTCGTCGCAGTCCCCGCCCCCGAAGCCGGTGAGCGGATCGCCGTCCATGTCCTGGTCCCAGTCGTTGGCCTCGTCGCAGTTCTGGTCGATCCCGTCGTACCAGATCTCCTCGGCGGCAGAGTTGATCTCCGGGTCGAGATCGTCGCAGTCCATGGCCAGCCCGTCCGGGTCCTCTTCCTGCGACCGCTCGCCGTCGTGGTCCTGGTCGTAGTCGTCGTCGCCGGCGCAGTCCTGGTCGACCCCGTCGTACCAGATCTCGACAGCACCGGCGTGGATCGCGGGATCTCCCTCATTGCAGTCCTGCTCGCCCACGGCCGGATCGGACAGGGCGACCGTGCCGTCCCCCGTGGTGAAGATCCCCGCGTAGCCGTCCTCGTCGAAGTCCTGGTCCAGGCCGTCGCAGTCGCTGTCCACCCCGTCGAACGCCGCGTCGATGGCGTCGGGGTGGATGGTCGGATCGGTGTCGTCGCAGTCGTCCGCCTCCTCGAAGCCGTCTCCGTCCTGGTCGCTGTCGTTGCCGTCGCAGTCCTGATCGACCCCGTCGTACCAGGTCTCGGCGACGAAGGGCTTGACGGCCGGATCGCTGTCGTCGCAGTCGGAGCCGCCCGCCGCGGTGGAGGCGTAGCCGTCGTTGTCCCCGTCGCGGTCGTCCCAGCCGACGCAGTCCTCGTCGACGCCGTTGCCGATGGTCTCGGACGCGCCCGGGTAGCGCACGCGGCTGCCGTCGTCGCAGTCACCCTCGGCCACGGTGACGCCGTCGCCGTCCCCATCGACCCACAGCCTGCGACCCCACGCCGTGGTCACCGCCTGGGCGCCGTAGCTGGTGTACAAGCGGCTCGTAAAGTCGTCGTCGAAGCAGTTGCCGCGGGTGTACCGGGTCCAGCTGGGGTTGGTCGACACGTTGGTGTTGCCGTCCCCCAGGCTGTAGGTCGGGTTGTTCAGGATGGGCGCCGAACCACCATAGTAGACGTTGTACCGAAGATGCTGGTAGGTCGACGCGGTCGTGGACTGGCTGGCCGAGCTGTACGGCTGCAGGCCCAGGTGGCTGTAGTACAGGTAGTGGTACGCCGGGTACGTGCCGCTGTTGTAGTTGTGGAAGCCGTCGAACACGGTGCCGGTGCTGTCATTGCCTGCGGCGGTCGTGTAGTAGAACTCGGCCCCGCTGTAGTACCCGCTGACCGGATTGTAGTCGGCGAGCCAGGCAGCGCCGCCCTCGGTCCGGGACTGGTTCTCCAGGAACACCGAGCCGTACACGGTCCGCGAGCCCCAGCTGCTGTCCCAGGCCAGGCCGCCCCCGCGCCGACCCGCCGTGTTCTGGCACATCGTGGTGCCACGCAGGTAGGCGTACTTCAGGGAGAAGCCGTACCAGCCGCCGCCGTCGCTGGTTGCGTCGTTGCCGTACACCCAGGAGTCGCGGATCACGGCACCGGTGTTCTGGGTGTAGATACCGCCGCCGTTGACCGTGGCGACGTTGTCGTAGATGCGGGTCCGATCGATCTGGAAGTAGGTGCTGCGGCTCGTGTCCAGCGCGGAGACGAAGGAGGCCACACCTCCGCCATAGCTCGCTTCGTTCCCCCAGATCCGCGACTCGAAGATCTGGCTGTCGTTCACCATGTCGTCGAAGTGCACACCACCACCGTACTTCGCGGTGTTGCCCGTGATCTCGAGGCCGTAGGCGACCATGCGCGACAGGGTGCCGACGGCGACTCCGCCGCCCTTGTTGCCCGCGGTGTTGTCCCGGTAGGTGACGCCGTAGAGCTGGGTGTTGCGTCCGGGGGCCTGGGCGCGGAGCCACGCGCCGCCGCCGTCGCCGCTGGCGCTGTTCTTCTGCACCACGCCGCCGTAGCTGCGGTAGGTCTCCACCGCCGAGTAGACACCGCCGCCGTCGCCGTCGGCGATGTTGCTGTCGTAGAGCGAGTCGTATTCGGTGAGCTGGCCGCGCCCGATGTACAGCCCTCCCCCGTCGGTGGACTCGTTGTTGGCGAAGGTGCTGTCCCGCACCACCAGGTCGCCGCCCAGCCAGGCCCCGCCGCCGGTCTCGATGGCGACGTTGCTGTCGAAGCGCACCGCGGTCAGGTTGGTCGTGCCGTCCAGCCAGGCGCCGCCGCCGTCGAGGTCCACCAGGTTGCCCTTGAAGGCACTCCGGGTCAGCGACAGATCCAGATCCGACCACAGGCCGCCGCCGGACTCGGCCTCGTTGCCCTCGAAGGTCAGGTGGTCGAGCTGGTCGATGATGCCGCGCTCGGCCAGGGCCAGGCCACCGCCGTTGCCCGCCGCGACGTTGTCGGCGAAGCGGGAGTGGCGCAGCTTGAACGCGGCGCGGCCGCTCGAGTACCACAGGCCGCCGCCGTCGCCCGAGGTCGCCTCGCTGCGCTCGATGGTCACGTGGCTGGCGTCCACGTCGCTGGCCCAGATGTAGACGCCGCCGCCCACGCTGCCCTTGGCGTCGGTGATGGTGAGCCCACGCCAGACCGCGTCGACATTGTAGGCGTAGATCGCCCCACCTTCCTCCGAGGCCACCGCATCGTCGATGGTGACCCGCTCCAGGTGCAGCGCCCCGTTCTGGGCGTGGATCGCCGCCCCCTGGGTCGTGCTGCTCACGCCGCGGATGCCCACGTCCACCAGGGCCAGATCCGCGCGGTTGCTCACGACGCCCCGGCCGCTGGTGTGGGTCAGGTCCACGCCGATGATCGTCGTGTCGCCGCTGTCGACGGTCACGGCGGGGTTCGAGCCCGAGCACTCGACCACCACGCTGGCGCCGCCGGTGAGCCGGGAGCCCACCAGCGTCAGGGACTTGCCGGAGAAGTCGAGGCACTCGGTGTAGGTCGCCTGGTCGACGACGACGATCACGTCCCCGTCGGCGGCCGCGGTGATCGCATCCCCGATCGTCGCGTAGTCGGCGGTCGTGGTGTCGCCGACCCGGTGTACGTCGAACGCCAGCGCCGGTGTCGCAAGCGCCACGGCGGACAACCCCACCGTCGACATGAAGATCCAATGCCCTGCCGAGCCAACCTGACGCATGTGCTCCTCCGAGGGCACGTACGATAGTCGATCGGACCGGCCTATGGCGCGCCCGACGTGCTCCCCAGGGTGATGTCGACGATGATCGGCTGGTGGTCCGAGATGTCGAGCCGATCGTGGCGGACCTGGAGCCGGTCCACCCGCACCGGACCCGCGGTGAACACATGGTCGATCGTGCGGTCGGTGCGGCCCTGGCCGAAGGGGGCGTAGGTGTAGTAGCGCTCGGGATCGGAGCGCAGGCGGTCGAGGGGCACCGCGGGCTGCAGGTCCTGGTAGAGCGCCTCGATCGGGTTCTCGGCGTCGGAGTAGAGCGCCTGGTCCCACTCGGGCAGTCTTGCCGGATCATCGCCCGGAACCAGCAGGTTGAAGTCGCCGGCCAGGAGCACCGCCTTCCCCGCGTCCGCCTCCCCGAGGGCGAGCCCGCGCACCTGGCCCACCTGACGAGCGAGGGTGCCGTCGCCGTGGGAGAAGGCGGAGAGGTGGGTGTCGATCAGCGTCAGGTCGGGCCCGCCAGCGACCGGCACCTCGACGACGAGGGCGGCGCGGCGCAGGTTGAAGAGCTGGCGCCACAGGGGCTCGTCGAGGAGCGCCAGCTGGTGGCGGGTGGCGGCGCCCAGCTGGACCTTGGAGAACACCGCCAGGTTGAGGTCGACCCGGCCGAGGTGATCGTGGGCGGGGGTCGGCACGTAGAAGACCTGGTGGTAGGGCGCGGCGGTGTAGCAGCGGGTCTTCAGGCGGGACGTGAGCTCGGCGAGCTGCTCGACCCGGCCGGTGCGATCGGAGCCGCGGTCGATCTCCTGCAGCAGCATGATGTCGGGGTCGACCTCGGCGATGACCTTCGCGATCTCGTCCAGCGCCCAGGTGACGTCCCCGGGCGGCACGTGCACCGCCTCCCCGTCGTCGTAGAAGAACTGGTGCTTCGTCGTCCCCGCGAACTGGAGGTTCCAGACCAGGACGCGCAGGGACTGGCCGGCCTGCAGGGTGGGCAGGTCCGCGTCGCAGTGAACGGGCATGGACGCGACGGGGGCTGGCCCGGCGAGGAGCCCGGACAGCACGGCGCCTCCGCAGACCACCAGGCTGACGACGGCGCCCAGGGCGAAGGGCAGGGAGCGGCTCGGCACGGCACCTCCAGGCCACTGGCCTACCACGGGCGGCGGGAGCGGGAGTGCTGCGATAGCCGCCGGCCGGAGGCGCCATGTCCCGCATCTTCGTCACCGGCTCCACCGGCTACCTCGGCGGCTACGTCTGCACGCGGCTCCTGGAGCAGCAGCCCGACGCGCGCCTGGCGCTTCTGGTCCGTGGCCGCGACCGCGACCACGCCATCGACAAGCTGTGGCGCGGCTGGCAGCTGCACATGGACGCCGCCGCCTTCAAGGAGGCGCTCTCCCGGGTCGAGCTGCATCTCGGCGACCTGCACGCGAAGAACCTCGGGCTGTCCGACGCGGCCTGGTCCGACCTGGCCGGAGACACCGACTCGGTCCTGCACATCGCCGCCTCGCTCAACCGGAAGTCCGAGCGCGCCTGCCTGAACACCAACCTTCGAGGCGCACTCTCGGTGATCCGCCTCGGCAGGGCCATGGCGGACGGCGGCGGGCTGCGGCGCTTCTCCTTCGTGTCCACCGCCGCGGTCGCTGGGGAGCGCTGGCGCGAGGTGGTGCCCGAGGACCAGTCGATCCGCTGGGATCACCGCCAGTACGACCCCTACGCCCGCACCAAGGCCTTCGGCGAGCACATGCTCCGCGAGCTGCTCCCCGACGTCAGCACCATCGTCTTCCGCCCCTCGACCGTGCTCGGCGACGCGCGCTTCCCGGACACGACCCAGTGGGACATGGTCCGCGCGTACGTCTTCTTCGCCGAGCTGCCGGTGCTGCCGTGGGGGCCCGACATCCGGCAGGACATCGTCAACGCCGACTACGTGGGCGACGCGATCACCCACGTGCACCTGGCCGACGCACCGCGCTGGGACACCTACCACCTGTCGGCGGGCACCGGCTCGCGCAGCACCCGCGAGATCGTGCACGCCCTGGCCAGCGCCACCGGCAAGCCCGGCCCGCGCTTCTCCCGCCGGCTGAAGGGCCCCTTCGACGGCACGGTGCGCGCGCTCGAGATGCTCGGCCCCGGCGCGACGACCCAGCGGATGGCGGCCCTGCTGCGGGTGTTCCTGCCCTACGTCACCAACGACACCGTGTTCGACAACGGCCGTATCGTCGCCGAGCTTGGGCGCGCCCCGACACCATTCGTCGACTATGCCCCTTCGCTCCTCCACTATGCGAAGGAGAACGACTTCCGCTACCCCTACCGCGAGCTTCCGGCGGACTGACCGGGGCCACAATTCTCTCAAGCGGGCGGCCCCCGCCACCGATGGCGCGATCGGAGGCGCCTTGGCCGAACCCGCCCTGGACCTGATCAGCCTGCAGAACGCCCTTCACGACGCCCTCGAGCGCGCCGAGCGGGCGGAGCACCGCGCCCGCGAGGCCGAGACCTCCGCGGCGGCCGCGACCATGCACGCCGAGGCCGCCGAGCGCCGCGCCCAGCGGGCCGAGACCCACGTGCACCTCGCCGAGGCGCGCGCCCGCAAGTTGATGGCGATCTCCCGCCGCTATCGCAACCTGATCGCCCAGCTGCCGGACACGGATCTGGTCGTGTTCGACCAGGACCTCCGCTACCAGATCGTCGAGGGCCAGTTCTTCACCCGCTTCGTCGGCCGCGCCGAGGGCCAGACCCCGCGCGAGCTGTTCCGCCCGCAGGCCGCCGCCACCCTGGAGGGCCTGTACCAGCGGATCATGTCCGGCACCCACGACGACGACCAGATCGACCTCGACGGCCGCACCTACTACATCCAGGGCCGGCCCATCCGCGACGAGAACGACCGCGTCACCGGCGGCATGGTGCTCTCCCGCGACATCACCCGGCTCAAGCAGGCCGAGGCCGAGCTGCTCCGCGAGCGCGAGGCCCTTCAGGCGCTCGTCGCCCAGCGCGAGGTGCTGCTCCGCGAGGTCTACCACCGGGTGAAGAACAACCTCCAGGTGGTCAACAGCCTGCTCTCCCTGCAGAGCCGCACCATCGCCGATCCCGCCGCCCGCGACGCGCTCCAGGCCTGTCGCCATCGGGTGAACGCCATGGCTCGGGTGCACGAGCGCCTCTACCAGGCCCCCGACGTCGCCCGCATCGATCTGGCCGCCTACCTGCGCGACCTCACTGGCGAGGTCGATCGCAGCTACCGGGTCGGCACCGGCGTCATGGTGGCACTGGACCTCGAGCCGGTCGAGTCCGACCTCCAGCACGCCATCCCCATCGGGCTCATCGCCCACGAGCTGCTGGCGAATGCCTTCCAGCACGCCTTCCCCAGCGGCCGCGAGGGCACCATCCGGGTGGTCCTGAAGACCGAGGACGGCGCCACCACGCTGACCATCGCCGACGACGGCGTCGGGTTGCAGCCGAGCGAGCGCAAGACCCTGGGTACCCGACTGGTCAGCAGTCTGGCGGCGCAGCTGGGCGCGACGATACAGGTGGAGTCGCACGATGATCGGGGAACCCGCACCATCATCCACTTGCCTGGGGAGCCACGTTGAGCCACCGGATCTTGATCGTCGAGGATGAAGCGCTGATCGCGGCGGATCTCGCCGATGCGCTCTCCGAGCAGGGCTACGCCATCGCGGGCATCGTCGGCACTGGCAACGAGGCGATCGACGCGGTGGCGAAGACCCCGGTCGACCTGGTCCTGCTGGACATCAACCTCCGCGGCGAGCTGGACGGCATCCAGGCCGCCAGCTCCCTGCCCGAGCCCCGGCCGCCGGTGGTGTTCCTCACCGCCCACGGCGACGACGGAACCCTGCGCCGTGCCGAGAGCGTCGAGCCCGCCGGCTACCTGGTGAAGCCCTTCGAGGAGCGCACCCTGTACGCCACCGTGCGCATGGCCCTGTACCGCTCCCGCGCCGAGCGCGAGCGCAAGGCCCGCCTGGCCATGGTCAGCTCCGCCCTCGACCGCATCGACCGCGCGGTGCTGGCCCTCGACCCCGACCACATCGTGCAGCTGACCAACGCCGTCGCCTCCAAGGCCGGCGCCCGCTCTGGCGTGCCGCTGGTCGACGCGCTCCGGGCGCTGGGTCGCGAGGATCTGCTGCCCCGTGTTGCAGCCAGCATGGCGGGCGAGGCGGAGGCCTCCGGCTTCGAGGTCGTCACCACCGAGCACGGCTGCATCGTCATCCTCGGCAACGCCGCCGAGGCACCCCTGTGTCTGTGCGCCTGGTGCCACAAGGCCCGCGACGACGCCGGCGACTGGCAGGAGGTCGAGAGCGTGCTGCGCTCCCGCTATGCCCTGGAGCTGACCCACGGCATCTGCAAGACCTGTGTGGAGACGCACTTCTCGGACTTTGCCGACTAGCGGACCTGCCGACTAGCCGCCGGACCCCACATAGTCGGCGGAGAAACTACCATCCAGGCGCGCAAACACCGTGCGCATCTGCACGCTGCCGCTCACCCGCTGGTCGAAGGCGAAGGTGAGGACGCCGGTGCCGTCGGCCTCCCAGCCGTCGGTAGAGCGCACCCACAAGGCCCCATCGAGGACCTCCTCGTCGGCGATGTTCTCGTTCTCCACGACAGTCAGCGTCTCACCCATGACCTGCAGCGCCACGGGATCCCCCTCGGGGGGGGTGCAGGTGATGGTGAAGGAGACCGCCACGCGCCGCCGCTGGACCACCGCCGGACAGTCCAGATTCCAGCTGTAGTTTCGGCCTTCGACCGTCGCGCGGAAGGTGATCGACGCGGCCCCCTCGTAGCGGCCATCGGCGTCCACGCGGCCGTCGCAGTCGTCGTCCTCGTGGTTCCAGGCCACCTCGGTGGCGCCTGGGTGGATCGCCGGCTCGTAGTCGTCGCAGTCGACGTCGGCGGTGTAGCCATCCCCGTCGACGTCCGGGAAGACCTCGCTGTCGCGGTCGGTGTCGTCGGTGGGCGCTCCGGTCTCGCCGGTCTCGCCGGTCTCGCCGACCGAGGGACCGGTACAGGCCGCCAGCGCGACGGCGACCAGCACCCCGCGACCCAGCGTGGCGACTGCCTCGAACGTGTGCACGCGCGCGCCTCCAGAGCCTCATGGGTAGCACACAGGGCCCCGATCCGATCCCCAAAACACAGCCCAGGTCTCAAGCCGGACCTCGGCGAGCCGTAGTTGGATCTGGAGGGGAGATGCACGCCCACCAGATGCGATCGAGAACCGGCGAGGCCCTGACCGGGCGCATCGCCGTGGGCATGGAGCGGCTGTCCGGCAACGTGACGTCGGTCCAGGGCGACCGCGTGACCCTGTTCGTGCCGGGGCGTATCCAGGCGAAGATCGGGATCGGAAGCACCCCCAGCCTGCACCTGCGGGTCGGCAACCAGCCCGAGGCCTCCTTCGCCGCCCAGCTGGTCCGCCGCTCCGACGAGGCCCAGGGAGTCACGCTGATCCTCAAGCTGGTGCGTCCCTGGGAGGTGCAGGACAAGCTCGCCAGGCTCCTCTCGAACTTCTTCGGTCGCAGGCAGCACCTGCGGATCAAGCCCGATCCGCGCCACGGACTGACCCTGAAGATCCTCACCGACACGCCGTGGACGGCCACGGTGATGGACCTGTCCGAGGGCGGCATGGCCTTCTCCGTGCAGGCCTCCTTCGAGCCCGCGGAGCTCCTCGTCGAGATGCTGCCGCTGCAGCTGCGCACCCGCGTCGCCGGTCCCTGGGACGTGCAGGCCGCCGTGCGCGGTCGCTGGCTGCAGGGTCAGGACACCATCGGCTACGGCGTGCAGTTCCTCGCGCCGCCCATGGCCATGGTCGTGGCCGTCCGCATGATGGTGCAGAACCAGCTGGGCAGCTGACGCCTCGGACCGCGACCGGACCCTAGAACTCCGCGTGCCCCGGCGTCCGCGGGAAGGGCAGCACGTCGCGGATGTTCTTCATGCCGGTCAGCCACATGATCATGCGCTCGAAGCCCAGGCCGAAGCCGCCGTGGGGCGTGCCACCGAACTTGCGCAGGTCCAGGTACCAGTCGAAGTCCTCGGGGTGCATGCCCAGCTCGGTGATCCGGCGAGCGAGCACGTCGTGGCGCTCCTCGCGCTGGCTGCCGCCGATCATCTCGCCGATGCGCGGCACCAGCAGGTCGGTCGCGGCGACGGTCTGTTCGTCGTCGTTCAGGCGCATGTAGAACGCCTTCTGGTCCTTCGGGTAGTCGGTCACGAAGACCGGGCGTCCAAAGTACTCTTCCGCCAGGAAGCGCTCGTGTTCGGCCTGCATGGAGGAGCCGAAGCCGACCGGGAACTCGAAGTCCTTGCCCGACTTCTGCAGGATCTCCTGCGCTTCTCGGTAGGTGACCCGAGCGAAGGGGTGCTCGACTGTCTTGCGCACCGCCTCGACGACGCCCTTCTCCACGAACCGGTCGAACAGCTCCATGTCGTCCGCGCAGGCGTCGAGGGTGCTGATGGCGGTCTGGCGGACGAAGTCCTCGGCCAGGGCGACCACGTCGTCCAGATCGGCAAACGCCATCTCCGGCTCGATCATCCAGAACTCGTTCGCGTGGCGGACGGTGTTGCTGTTCTCGGCGCGGAAGGTCGGGCCGAAGGTGTACACGTCGGTGTAGGCGCTGGCGAAGCACTCGACCTGGAGCTGGCCGGAGACGGTCAGGAAGGTCGGCTTGCCGAAGAAGTGCTCGTGCTTCGCGCCGTGGGTGACGTTGAACAGCTCACCCGCGCCCTCGGCGTCCGACGCGCTGATGATGGGGGTGTGGATCCACAGGAAGCCCCGCTCGTGGAAGAAGCGGTGGATCTCCCAGGCCAGCTGGTGGCGCACCCGGAACACCGCCTGGAACGTGTTGGTCCGGGGGCGCAGGTGGGCGATGGTGCGCAGGTGCTCCAGCGAGGTGCGCTTGCGCTGGATGGGGTAGACCGACGGGTCGTTGTCGCCGACCACCTCGATGTCCTCGGGCTCGCAGCGGACCTCGAGCGACTGCTCCCCGCCCGGGCTCTCGACCCAGGTGCCCTTGACCCGCACCGAGGTGTGGATGCCCAGGCGACCCTTGAGCTCCTCGTCCGGAGGCGTGGCCAGCACGACCTGCACCGTGTGGGGGGTCGATCCGTCGAAGACATGGAGGAAGCTCACGTTCTTCGAGAACCTCGAGGTCTTGATCCAGCCTTCGACCAGCGCTTCCTGGCCAGGCTGGGCGTTGGCGAGCTGCACTCGGATGGGGGTGCGTCGACCGGCGCCGTGACCCATGGTCACCTCCTCGGGTCGCATCCCTATCGTCGCGTCGGGGTCGGGCAAGTTACCGAGCCACATGGAGTTCTGCAGCCCCTTCGACGCGGCCCTCGCTGCCGCCGGTCCACCCGCCGTCTTCCTGCCTGACCGGGAGGGCCTGCTCCGCTTCGATGCGGAGTGGACCCGCGACGCCTGGGGCCGCAACCCCGGCCCGCACGCGCCCGGCGCTCGCTGGACCCTGCTGCGGGATCACGACACCGGCTTTGTCATGCTCGCGCTGGTCACCTCCCCCACCCTGCTCCCCGAGCCCGACGGTCACCACCGCATGGACGTGCGCAGCTTCGACTCGGCCGAGGACGCGACCGCCGCCCGGGCGACCTACGGCGAGCCACCGATCTGCACGGAGGCCTGGTGATCCTCGCCCTGCTGCTCGCGCTCTGGGTCCCGGCATTCGGCCAGGACGACGCCACGGCGGACACCGACACGCCGTCGGAGTCGGACGTCGACATCGCCCCCGAGGACATCATCGACCCGGAGCAGACCCTGGACGCCCCCGAGGTCCCGGCGGAGGAGGTGCAGACCGAGGCCGACGACGCGGACGATGCCCCGGACATCGTCGTCTACGGCGAGCACCTGGTGGAGAAGGCCCGCCAGGCGGTGGAGCGCGACCTCATCGAGCAGGGCTACGACGACGTCATCCGCAAGGACGGCTACACGCTCTACCGCCACTCCAGCGCCTGGAAGGGCGAGGTCCAGGTCCACGACGACGGCTGGATCCGCATGAAGCGCCAGCCGGTGCAGTTCAAGCCCCCCGAGGGCAGCCCGCTGGGGTGGGCCACCTGCATCGCGGTGCCGTTCTGCGTGCGCCAGGGCGGCCAGACCGTCTCCAAGAAGAAGCACATGGCCCAGCGCCGCCGCGCCCTGACCGAGCTCGAGCCCCTGGCCCGGCAGTACGGCGATCGGGTCGCAGACCTGCACGTGGACCGCCGCCTGGACGACCTCCCCGACCGGCTCGAGGCCCTGTGGAACGACGGCGTGCCCCTGGAGGAAGGTGCGGACCCCCTGCCCACGGTGAAGCAGCGCAAGCAGGCCCTGCTCGCCTACTGGGAGAGCCGGACCGAGACCGTGTGGGGTCGCCGGGTCCGCGCCGCGGTGGAGCTGTTCATCCGCGGCGAGGTCCAGCAGTCGCCCTTCCCGTTCACCCCCGACGAGATCGAGACGTTCAACCTCGATCGTCACACGGACACGGTCCTTGACCTGGACCGCTCGATGGACGACATCCTGACCGACCTGGACGCCCGGGCCGGGCTGTAGCCGCCGACGCTACTCCGCCTGGTTCAGGGACCAGTCGTACTCGTTCCAGTCCAGGTTGTACGCGCCCGCAGTCAGTCGGGTTGCCACGTTCTTGTCGGCGTAGCGAGCCAGGAACCACAAGGCGCGGGTCTGGGCCTCGTTCGCGCCGGGGATGGCGTCCTGGCGGTAGCCCTCGAAGTCGCCCGGGTACCACTGGAAGATCTTGGAGAGGTAGAGCGTGTCGCCGCGGATGTCGTAGGCGTTCGTGCGCACCCAGCGGGCGGCGGCCGCGTCCAGCTGGGCGTCGAGGTGGTCGGGCACCAGCGGGCGGGGCGGCAGGGGCGGGCAGCCGACCGAGGCGCAGTTGACCACGGCGTGAACGCGTCCATCGGTGAGCGGTCGCGCCTTCTCGTTCTCCATCTGGTCCAGCGTCACCAGCTGGCCACCCACCTTGAACCGGCGGGCCTTCCACACCTCGCCGCCGTCCAGGTCCCGGATGCTCGCGATGCTGGGGTTGTCGACGATGAGCGAGAGCGTCACCGCGTTGTAGGCGTTGACCCAGAACGCGAGCTGCTCGGGCTTGCTCATGCCGTGCACCCGCACGTCGGCGAGCCCGTCCACGTACGCGTCCAGCGCCTTCTCACGCTCCCGGAGCAGAGCGTAGCGCACCCGGCCGTCGGAGCTCACCGCCCCGTCGAGCACCTTCGCGAACGCCGCGTGGGAGTGGTCGAACGAGGCCACCGCATCGGCCGATCGGGCCGAAGGAGCGGTCGAAGCAGGTGTTCCGGCGCAAGCAGCAAGCGCGAGGGCAAGGACCATGGAGGCACCTCCGTGTACCTTCAGATGCCTCGACCCCTGCAGCGGCTTCATTCGTCCCTGCCTCTACCGTCCTACTCGGCCTTCGGGGCCGGGAGCGGGCGGAGCAGACCGAGGGTGCCGACCGGCACGGGGGGCATGCGGCGGCTGAGGTCCTGCAGGGCGTTGGTCGTGCCCTGAGCGTCGCCGCGGTACGCAGCGGCGATGGCGTCGGTCGTGGGACAGGGACTCACGCCCTCGGGCATGCCCTGGACACCCTCGACCATCGCGTCGGCCTCCGCGGTCTTCCCGGCCACGTAGAGCAGCGCGGCCGCGTCGCAGCGTGCGTCGACCGACCCGAAGCCACGCTCGAAGGTGTCGCGCGCCAGGGCGTCGGCCTTGGCCTGCACCTTGGACATCGCGGCCTGATCCCCGCGGCGCTTGGCCTCCAGGCCGTACACGATCCAGCCGGAGGCGACGCCGGGACGCTCGGTGACCACGCGATCGAGGAAGGTCTTCACCTTGTCCTCGCTCCGGGTGCGCGCCATGGCGACGCCGGTGAGCACGGTCTCCACGTTCAGGCCCGGCAGGCTGTGCAGACGCTCCAGGTTGGCGTCCAGCAGGCGCTCGCTGCCCCCTCGCGACACGACGGCTCCGTGGATCGAGTGCCCGATCGCGGTGCCGCGTGCGCCGACGTCGAGGGCCTGCAGCGCCGGACCCCGCGCGCGGCTGGACTGGCCGCGCTGGAGGCGGGACAAGGCGAGCGCGCCGGCCAGGCTCTGGTCCAGGTCCATGTGGTCGGCGTAGAGCTGCTCGACTTCCTTGTGGGCCCCGCGGGCGAGCGCGGCGTTCGCCTGCAGGCCGCGCGCCGAGTAGCAGTCGTGGGACTGGGCCTTGGTGATCGTGCCCTCGGGGACTTCGCGCCCCTGCTGCACGTCCAGGCGGATCTCCAGGCTCTGCGCAGCCCACGGCTCGTACAGCTCGGCGCTGTGCTTGGCCGCCTCGTAGGCATCATCGGTGCGACCGAGGAGCATGGCCTTCCACGAGAAGTCATGGAAGTAGCTGCAGTCTTCGGGAGCGAGGTCCTTGGCCCGGTCGTACAGGTCGATCGCCTCGGCGTAGCGGCCATTCTTCCAGAGCACGTCGGCGTAGTCGGCAAGACGCTGGGCCTCCTTGGGGTCGGCGCCATCGCTGGTGCCGCCGCCTTCCGCCTCCGAGTCGGCCTCGACCGTCTGCGGGGCGGCCCCGTTGTCGAGGCGGGAGATCACCCGGTCGGCCTTGGGCTCGACGCAGGTGGACGGCTCGATTCCCACGGCGGCAACGCCGAAGTAGCGCACCCCGTCGCGGGACTGGAAGCTGGCCTCGCGGAGCGTCGGCTCGCCGCTGCAGACCGGCCCCTCGCTCATCGCGACCGCAGTCTCCGGAGCGAGCGGCGCGAGCAGGCTTGCCGACTTGTCCTTCTTGTCGAACTGCTTCTTCGCATCCTCGATCATCTTGGTGCCGGAGTCCGTCCAGGACGCCTTCTCCACCTTCGCGACGGCGATGCGGTTGGTCGACGGGTCCACGGCGATCGACACGTCGATGAGGTCGTCGAAGCCGATGCTGCCGGCGACAGCGATGTCATCGGCGGGGTTCTCGGCGATGGCCCGCTCCACCGGTCGGTCGGACACGAGGAAGGTCGTGCCGTCGGTGAGCTGCACCCCGCCGATCTCGAAGGACCCGGCGGTGTAGAACGAGGGCCCGCGGAGCGACTTGAACGGCAGGTCCAGCAGCGGCTCGGACACCCGGCTGGACCGGTTGGTCTGCACCATGACATTGCCGTCCTGGCCGAGCACCTTGCCGGGAAGGACCAGCGCCGCCCCGACCTCACCGTACAGGCGGCCCTCGTCGAAGACGAAGCTGCCCACGTTGCGCACGCCCTGGATCGGCTCGCCCACCTGCTTCAGCAGCGCCTCACCCTGATCGGCGGACACGAAGGCGACCGTGCCCTCATCCGCGAGCATGGCGACCGCAGCCTCCGACAGCGAGAGCACGGACAGCGCGTTGTCGGTCGGGTTGACCTCGCAGTGCCAGTCCCGGATGACGATGGTGCCGTCGGGCCCCTTCAGCCGAAGCTCGGGGATGGAGGCGCCCTTCGTGGTCAGCTTGATCGACGACTTGAACGCTCCCTGGCCCTTGCGGCCCAGCGTGAACTCCTCGATGGTGCCGCCGAGGGCCTTGACCACGGGCTCCGTGCAGGCGTTCGGACCCACCGCCATGCGCATGGTCATCAGGAACTCGTCCGGCTCGTCCTTCTCCTTGCCCTGGGCGAGCACGGCAGGCCGGCCCGACGTGTCCGCGCCACGCAGCAGCGGCACCTTGCCCGAGCCCTCGATCTCCACGGCGCTGGCGCCATCCGCGAAGAACGCGAACGGGTCCTTGCCGGCGTGGGCGGGGGCGGCGGCGGCGACGCCGAGGGTGAGCAGGACGAGGACGGAAGGGCAGCGCATGGAGGCTCCTGCAGGGAAATGACCGCTCCGGCCGTCAGGGTGAGCGATCCGCCCCGCCCGTTAACGTGCCCAGGGCGTTACGCCCCCCTCCACTCAAGGCATGGAGGGCTGCATGCCCCGCATCTACGAGGTCGCAGGACGCCAGATCCTCGACTCCCGCGGAAATCCCACCGTCGAGGTCGAGATCCGGACCGAGTCCGGCTTCACCGGCCGCGCCGCCGTCCCGAGCGGTGCCTCCACCGGAGAGCACGAGGCGGTGGAGCTGCGTGATGGCGACGCCGGGCGCTACCTGGGCAAGGGCGTCAGCCAGGCGGTCGGCCACGTCAATGGCCCCATCGCCGACCAGCTGATCGGGCTGGACGTGCGCGACCAGGAGGGGATCGACGGGCTCCTGATCGAGCTCGACGGCACGCCCAACAAGGCGCGCCTCGGCGCCAACGCCATCCTCGGCGCGTCCCTCGCCGTCGCCCGTGCAGCCGCCGCGGCGACCAACCAACCGCTGTACCGCTACGTCGGCGGCACCAGCGCCCGGGTCCTGCCCGTGCCGCTCATGAACATCCTCAACGGCGGCGCCCACGCCGACAACAACGTCGACATCCAGGAGTTCATGATCCTGCCGGTCGGCGCGGACACCTTTGCCGACGCCCTGCGCTGCGGCGCGGAGATCTACCACCACCTCAAGAAGGTGCTGAAGAGCCGCAACCTCGCGACCGCGGTCGGCGACGAAGGCGGCTTCGCCCCGGACCTTCCGAACAACGCGGCCGCGCTCGACCTCATCGTCGAGGCCATCGCGGGAGCTGGCTACAAGCCCGGTGATGACGTCGTGCTCGCGCTCGATGTCGCCGCCAGCGAGTTCTACAAGGACGGCCGCTACCACCTCGCCGGCGAGGGCGACGGTGTGGCCTGGACCGCCGAGGAGCTGACCGCCTTCTACGCGAAGCTCGCCGCGGACTACCCGCTGGTCAGCATCGAGGACGGCCTGGACGAGAACGACTGGGAGGGCTGGTCCCACCTCACGAAGACCCTGGGCGACCGGGTGCAGCTGGTCGGAGACGATCTGTTCGTCACCAGCGTCGACCGCCTGTCGCGAGGCATCGAGGGCGGCGTCGCCAACTCGATCCTCATCAAGGTCAACCAGATCGGCTCGCTGTCCGAGACCCTGGCCGCGGTCAACATGGCCCACCGCGCCGGCTTCACCAGCGTCATGTCGCACCGGAGCGGCGAGACCGAGGACACCACCATCGCCGACCTCGCGGTGGCGGTCGGGAGCGGTCAGATCAAGACCGGCGCGCCGTGCCGCAGCGACCGGGTGGCCAAGTACAACCAGCTCCTGCGCATCGAGGAGGAGCTGGGCGGCGCCGCGGTGTACGCGGGGCGGAGCGCGCTGCGGAGGGGGTAGTCCCCGGTCCGGCGTGACGTCGCGTGGCTTCCGGCAAGGGAGTGGCGGGTTCGGTCCGGCGTGACGTCGCGTAGCTGCGGGCGAGGGAGTGGCGGGTTCGGTCTCCAGTCTCCAGTCTCCAGCTTCGGCCGGCCCGGGAGCGGTCGGCACGGGAATGCTCGGCCGCAATCCAAGCGACTCTGGGATTCGAAGGGGACCCTGCCCGCGGTGGCTTCGTCCCTGGGCTGCACCACATCGCACGGAGATGGTCCGCTGCCGTGGGACTGGAGACTGGAGACTGGAGACTGGAGACCGGGCGGAGGCATCCCCTGCCGGCAGCAACGCGACTCCCGCCAGACTGGAGACTGGAGACCGGAGACCGGGCGGAGGCATCCCCTGCCGGCAGCAACGCGACTCCCGCCAGACTCCAGCGCCCCCGAGCGTGACATACTCCCGCCGTGCCGCCGATCGACCAGGTAGAGCTCGCGTTCAACCCCACCACGTTGATGATCCTCAACGTGGTGCTCGGCTTCGTGCTCTTCGGCGTGGCCCTCGACCTGCGGGTCACCCACTTCGTCGATCTGGTGAAGGACCCCAAGGCCCCGCTGGTGGGTCTGGTCGCCCAGTTCCTGCTCCTGCCCGCGCTCGCCTTCGGGCTCGTGAGCCTGCTGCCGATCGCCCCCAGCGTGAAGCTCGGCGTGCTGCTGGTCGCCGCGTGTCCGGGCGGCAACGTCAGCAACTTCCTGACCCACCTCGCCAAGGGCAACACCGCGGTGAGCGTCGGCATGACGCTGATCTCGACCTGCGCGGCGCTGGTGACGACCCCGCTGAACCTGGCGTTCTGGGGCGGCATGAACCCGGAGACCGCCGCCCTGTTGAAGAGCTTCTCCCTCGATCCTCTGCAGATGCTGTTCACGGTCGGCGTGCTGCTCGGCGTGCCCCTGGCCTCGGGCATGGCGCTGGCGCACTACGCGCCGAAGCTGGCCGCCTCCCTGCGCATCCCGCTGAAGTGGCTCTCGATCGTCTTCTTCGCGGTCTTCGTCGGGCTCGCCTTCCGCGCGAACTTCACCCACTTCCTCAACCACGTCGGCACCGTCTTCGTGCCCGTGCTGCTGCTGAACGCTGGCGCGCTCGCCCTGGGCTGGGGCGCGGCCCGGCTGGTCGGACTGCCCCAGGCGGACCGGCGCGCGGTGTCCATCGAGGTCGGCATCCAGAACAGCGGGCTCGGCCTGATCCTGGTGTTCAACTTCTTCAGCGGGCTGGGCGGCATGGCGGTCGTCGCCGCGTGGTGGGGCCTGTGGCACATCATCGCCGGCATGACCCTCGCCGGGCTGTGGTCGTGGTTCCCGCCGACCGACGGCTCGCTGCCCGATCCCGCTCGCGAGGCGGAGCTGCCGTGAGTCGCGCCCTGCTGGCCCTGCTCGCCCTCGGCTGTGCCCCGGTGCTCGGCGTGGTCGACCCCACCGACGAGCCCGTCGTCACCCGAGATCCCTACACCTGGACCGGCGAGTACCTGCCCATGGCCCTCGATCGCATCCTGCTGCGCGGTCGCGCCGAGGCCGTCCCCCGCTGCCTGCAGCTGGTGCTCGTCTACCCGGGCTGGGACAACCCCGAGTGGTCGGTCCAGGTCGGGCAGGGCTGGGGTGTCCAGCACGCGTGGGCGTCGGAGGAGCCCTGCCCCGACGAGCCCATCTGGCCCGACGGTGCCGTGCTCGTCGACGACGTGAGCGGCGTCATCACCCCGGATGAGGGGTGGCCCCCGGACGTGACGCTCGACATCGTCGTGTCTACGCCTCTTGCGACCGAGCCGATCGCAGTCGACACGACGGTGGAGGTCGGAGGCTGACATGGCTCGGTTCGACGACTTCCTCCTCCGCGAGATCGAGCGGTTCGGTCAGGCCCTGGCCCAGGTCATCCAGGCCAGGGAGCAGGACGACGACGAGGCCGCGCTGGAGGCCGCAAGCAACGGCTGCCGCACCCTGGTCGGTCTGTCCCTGTCGACCCTCGTCCGCATGCCACCCGACGCCATCCGTCCCCTGCTGACCCTGGACGGACGCCTCGAGGTCGACCGCGCCGCGGCCCTCGCCCTGCTCATCGCCGAGAGCGCCGAGCTGCAGCCCGACCCGGGCCTCACCCACCAGCACCGGACCTGCGCGGTCGGACTGCTCGCCCTCACCCTGCCCGACCAGCTCCCCGACGGCTTCACCGACACCGCCGACGCCCTCGTCCGCGGGGTGCACCTGGGCGCCCTCGACGGCCCGACCCTGTCCCGCCTGGCGCCCTGGTTCGAGCGACGAGACCGCTTCGACCGCGCCGAGGACGTGATCTTTGCCTGGTTCGACAAGGAGTCCGCCCCCGCGGAGGCCGCCGGTCTGGCATTCTATGAGCGCCTGTGGGGTCTTCCCGATGCGCGCCTGCGTGCCGGGGGCCTGTCGTCCCAGGAGGTCCTGGACGGACTCGCGGACCTGCAGGCAAAGGCCCGTACTGAAGGGGGAAGTTCGTGATCTGGATCGTGCTGGCCGGGCTCGCGGCCGCGGGAGAGCAGGACTGCACCACCGCCCAGTGGCGGCACGCAACGGCGATGGCGGCTGCGGTGGAGGCACCGGCGGAGCTCCGGGAGACCCTGTCGAGCTCCGCGTGGCACGCTCGCAACACCGGGCCGTGCACCTCCCCGACACCGCCGTCACCCGAGTGCCTCGACGTGGGGTCGGAGCACGCCCTCGCCGCGGCGACCGCGTTCGCCAGGCGTGTGGAGGCGTCCGAGCGGGCGAGCGAGATCGACGACCTCTCCACCCTGGCCGCCCGCAGCAGGGCGCACGGCAAGCGGGTGCCCGAGGACACCGGCAAGTTCGTGCTGCGGGTCGAGCGCGAGGCCGGGATCCTGACCACCGAGCAGGCCTGGCTCGACGCGAGCGCCGCCTGGAACGCCGCCCGGTGCGACGCCAGCTGCGGCAACGACGACTGCGACCGCCACGGTGGCTCCGCCAAGATGATCGACCGAATGCGGAGCTTGTACGCCGATCTCTCCGCGGCCCAGGGCGCCTTTCCCGAGACGTTCTCGATCGATGCCCTGAAGGCACGGCTCACCGCGGCAGACGCCGGGGGCAAGGACGAAGACGTGCTGCTCGCCCGCGCCCTGACCTTGCGCTCCGTGCTCGCCGACTCCCACGTGCGGCCGGTGCTCGCGCGGGGACGGCTCGCCGGGACCCTGGCCCACCTCGACGGAACCGCGCGCCTGTCCACCGACACCCGCCGGACCCTGCAGGCGTGGATCGTCTATGAGGCGAGCTGGCGCCGAGGCATGGACAAGGTCGACGACGACCTCGAGCGCATCATGGCCACCTGGCGGACCATGGACGCCCAGCGGGAGCGAGGCTCGCCGCCGAGCAGCGGCGCCATGGTGGTGCAGCGGCTGACCGACGCCATCGCCACCCTGCAGGACCGGGTCACCGGCGTGCCGGGTGCCCTCTGACAGAGCCTACAGCTTGCGGGAGATCCCCGCGCCGACGCGCTTCCAGCCCTGGGCTTCCTTGGGCAGACCCTCGGTCTGGGACAGGAAGAGCCAGCCACCCGGGCGCAGGGTGTTGCGGATGCGATCGATGACCTGCAGGCGGGTGTCCGGGTCGAAGTAGATCAGGACGTTCCTGCAGAACACCACGTGGAGCGACCCGCGCCACGGGTAGCTCGAGTCCATGAGGTTGAGGGTGCGGTACTCGACCTCGTGACGCAGGGAAGGCGCGATGCTGACGCGGCGATCTCCCTTGGGACGGAACCACTGCTTGCGGTAGTGCTCGGGCAGCCGCTGCACGTCGGAGATCAGGTAGTCGCCCTGCTTCGCGGTCTCGACCACTTCGCTCGACAGGTCCGAGGCGACCACGGAGTGGCGCGGCCAGGACGTCGGGACCGCTTCCTGGAGCAGTCCGGCGAGGGTCCAGGGCTCCTGCCCGGTCGACGACGCCGCACACCAGACCCGGGGCGGCCCCGGACGGGCCAGCTGGTCGCGCATGTCGGGGATGACCATGGTGCGGAACTTCTCGAAGTGGTCGTTCTCGCGCCAGAAGTAGGTGTGGTTGGTCGTGAGGCGCTCGACAGCGTCCATGACCATCACCTCGTCGTGAGTCCGCGCGACCTCCGCGAGGTACGACGCGAGATCGGAGAACCCCTTGTCCGAGGCGACCCGCTGAAGGCGCGCCTGCACCAGGGAGAGCTTCTCCGGACCCAACACGATGCCAGACCTCCTACGAATGCGGTCCGCGAACGCCCGAAACGTGGACTCGGGGACGTCCGCCATGTTCACCAGGGATCCGGCTCGATGCACTGCTGCCAAGAGACACCTCTGTCCTGCTCTTCGGCCCGGGCCGCCCAAAGTGTGAGCCCTGATTGGCTCGTCGAGAATTGGACTGACACTCCAGTCCAATCGCACTATGACCAGACGGCAGGTGGACTGAACTGTCAGTCCAACGTCTGGAGGTGGGATGAACGCGGCCGACCGGTCCTCGGAGACCTCGCTGCAACGCCGGGACTCGGGTGGTGCCGCCACGTTCTTCCGAGTGGAGGGCGTGCTCCTCAAGCGCCCGAGCCTCGCCGCCCCGGCCTGGCTCGCGGCCAACGCCCAGACCTTCCGCCAGCGCGTCTTCGGCCTCGGCACCGTGCTGGCCGCAGCCCCCCTCGCCCTGCCCGGCACCCCCCTGTCGGACAGGACCACCGCCAACCGCCTCGCCTGGGCCGGCCTGCGCGATGTCAGCGAGGATCGTCTGGTCCTCCTCGGCGAGACCTACTACCGCGCCCACCTCGCGGACCGCCTGTCCGACGCCGGCCAGCGCCTGCTCGACCAGGCCCGCCGCCGGGGTGACCGCATCGTGCTCATCTCCGACAGTGTCGACGTCGTGATGCGGCATCTCGCCGACGACCTTGGCGCGGACGAGCTGGTCTGCAACCGCCTGGAGCTCCGTCGCGGCCGCGCCACCGGTCGCCTCGCCGATCCGGTCGTGGGTGGACACACCGGAGGTTCCTGGATTCAGACCTGGGCTTCCACCCACGGGGCCGACCTGTCCACCTGCACGGCGTGCGGTCACACCGCCGGCGACGCCGCCCTGCTCTGCGCCGTCGGCCGCCCCTGCGCGGTCAACCCCGACCCCTCCCTGCGCCACATGGCGCGCGATCTCGACTGGCCCGTCGTCGTCGACTGACCGAGGCACGCATGCGACCCACCGCAGTCAATCCCCTCGACGTCCGCCAGGCCCTCGCCGGCAAGCACCTGCTGGTCACCGGCGTGACCGGGTTCCTCGGCAAGGTCTGGATCCTCCACCTGCTCCAGGAGCTGCCCGAGGTCGGACGCATCACCATGCTCGTGCGCGGCCGCCGTGGCGAGTCCGCCGTGGACCGGGCCAACCGGGTGCTCGCCACCTCGCCGGCCCTGCGTCCCCTGCGCCGCATCCACGGAGATCGGCTGCCTGGCCTGCTCGCCGACAAGCTGGCCGTGCTCCCTGGCGACATCACGAGGCCCCTCGCCGGGGTCGACGAGGACGCCTTGCGCCGCCTGCCGCCGGTGGATCTGGTCGTGAACTTCGCCGGCACGGTGGACTTCCAGCCCGACCCGATCCAGGCCCTGCAGATCAACGCCCACGGTGGCGACCACATGGGCGACCTCGCCGCCGCACTCGGCGCCCCGCTGGTGCACGTGAGCACCGCCTACGTCGCCGGCCGGGTCGACGGTCGGGTGCCCGAGACCCTGGACCCCACCCTCGCTCCCAGCGGCATCCGCTTCGACGCCCGCGAGGAGATCGCCGCCACCGAGGCCGCGCTGGAGCCCCTGGCCACCCGCCGCTCGGACCGCCAGGCCCGGGTGGACGTGGCCCAGGCCCGCGCGGATCGGCTGGGCTTCCCCAACCTCTACACCTGGTCGAAGTCCCTGGCGGAACGCCTGCTTCTCTCCCGGGACGACCTCGAGGTCACCATCGTGCGCCCGACCATCGTCGAGTGCGCGCGGACCTTTCCCTTCGAGGGCTGGAACGAGGGCCTGAACACCTCCGCCCCGCTCGCCTGGCTCATCTCGACCGCGTTCCGCGACTTCCCCAGCCAGGCCCACCACCACTTCGACATCGCCCCGGTGGACCTGGTCGCTCGGGGCACGACCCTGGCGGCGGCGGCGGCGCTCACCGGTCAGGGCGGCGGCGTGATGCACCTGGGCACCTCGGGGTCGAACCCGGTGCACTTCGGCCGCATCATCGAGCTGACCGGCCTGGCGAACCGCAAGCGCCTGCGCGAGGACCCGGCGGCGACCACCTTCCAGCGCCTGGTGATCTCCCAGCTGGACCCGGTCGCGGTCCCGGCGGACAAACGCCCGCTCTGGCACGTGACCCGCCTGCGCAAGGGGGCGCGCACGGTGCAGCGCTGGCTGCGTGACCTGGACAAGGCGGACAAGCCGGGCCTGGTCGAGGATCTGGCGGGGGACGCGCTGAAGAGCCTCACCAAGAAGGGGCTGCGCAGCACGAACGACACGCTGCGCCAGCTGGGCCGCATCGAGCGCATGCTGGAGCTCTTCCAGCCCTTCGTGCACGACCACGACTACGTCTTCGAGAACGACCGCATCCGCGCCCTCTCGGCGGGCCTGCCGGAAGACCAGCGCGCGGCCTTCGCCTACGACGCGGACACGATCGACTGGCGCCACTACTGGCACGACGTGCAGTACCCGGGCCTCTGGAAGTGGTCCATCCCCATCCTGGAAGGCGACCGCCCGGTGGAAGACAGCCCGCTGGAGCCGGCGTTGAACCTGCCTCTGGCGGGGGCGGTGGCGATCGCGCGGGCGGAGGGGGCGAAGTGAGCGGGGCTGTGGTGGGGAGCGGCGCTTTGGCGGGAGTGGCGAGTGCGGCTTCCGTGGCGGGGAGCGACGCTTTGGCGGGAGTGGCGGGGCGGTCTCTGGTCTCTGGTCTCTGGGGCCCTCTGCGAGCGGGGCGGCGAAGCCGGAGACTCCGGTGTTCCGCGCGCCGTGACCCACACCATCGCCATCCCATGAGAATCCTCGGCGGAAGTGCGCTGTACCTCCCGCGCGCAGCGACGAGACGTTGCGACCGCACCAATCTGTCCGCTGACCGGCGCCGTCCTGGGCCCAGAGACCAGAGACCAGAGACCAGAGACCGCCTCTCCACTCCCCTGCTCGAAGCCACGCGACGATCGCCAGACGACCGCCCCTCCACTCCCCTGCTCGAAGCCACGCGACGCTCGCCCGACGACCGCCCCTCCACTCCCCTGCTCGAAGCCACGCGACCCCCTCTCGCCCCCCGCCCGCAGCTCCGAGGCGCCCCATGAGCCTCCTGGACTCCGTGCGCCGCATCGCCCGCAAGGCCCTCGATCGCGCGCCTGACGCCCTCGACGCCGATCTCGCCCTCGAGGCCTCCATGGCCGGGCTCATCGAGCTCGCCGCCACTCGCTACGCCGTCGATCCCGGCGCGCGCTGGCAGGCGGGGAAGCCGTACAAGCTGCTGCTGGCCGGGTACGCAGGGAGTCGGAACACCGGCGCCGACGTGCGCGTCGAGGAGATGATCCGCCAGCTACGCCACCTGTGGGGCGACGAGCACCTCGAGCTGTCGATCCTGACCATCGATCCCGACGCCACCCGCGGGTACTTCCGCACCGCGCGCCAGCTCCACCTCCCCAACGTCTTCCCCCACTGGCTCTACAAGACCGTGCGCCAGCAGCACGGGGTCCTCGCCGTCGAGGGCTCCATGTTCAAGTCCAAGTTCGCGAACGCGCTGGCGACCATGATGACCGGCGCCCTCGGGCTCGCCGCCGCCGAGTGCAAGGTGGCGGTCGGCTACGGCGGCGAGGCCGGCAAGATGGACCCGACGCTCGAGCAGCTGGTCGGCCGATACTGCCGGGACACCCTCCAGATCTGCCGCAACGAGAACTCGGCACGCATCCTGGGTGACCTGGGGATCCCCTGCCGGGTCGGCACGGACACCGCCTGGACGTATCAGCCGGAGGACCTCGGCTTTGGCCCGCGCTGGCTGCGGGCGCACGGCTGGGACGGCGAGGCGCCCGTGCTCACGCTCTGTCCGATCAACGCCTTCTGGTGGCCGGTGAAGGCGGACGTGCAGAAGGCCGTCGCCCACACCCTCACCGGCGCCCACAAGGACGCCCACTACGCCTCGCTCTACTTCCACGCCGACGGCCCCGAGGTCGCCCGCCGTCAGGACGCCTACCTGCAGGCCATCGCCGACGCAGTCAACGCGTTCGCCGACCGCCACGGTGCCTTCGTCGTGCTCTACGGCAGCGAGGCGCTCGATCGCCGGGCCTGCGAGGCCCTCGCCCCGAAGCTGCGCCGCGGCGCCCCGCTCATGATCTCCGACGATCACGACCACGGCGAGATGATCAGCGTGCTCTGGGCCAGCGACCTGGTGCTGTCGAGCCGCTACCACGCCATCGTGTGCGGCATGGCCGGCAAGGGCGTCAGCGCCGGGATCACCATGGACGAGCGCATCCGCAACCTCATGCTCGACCGCGGCACGCCGGACCTGGCGCTCGAGACCGAGGATCCCGACCTGCACGACAAGATCCTGCCCACCCTGGAGCGCATGTGGGCCGACCGCGAGGCCCTGCGCGAGGGCATCGATCGGACCTGCGTGCGCAACATGGAGGTGATGGGGCGCATGGGCGGCATGCTCGTCGACCACGTGCGCACCATCCACCCCGACATGCCCTTCGCCGCCCACCTCGGCGAGCAGGGCGACCCCTGGAACCACCTCCCCCCGCTGGCCTCGCGCATCGAAGCGCTGGCCGAGCGGTACGCCTGATCCCCGGAGCCCCGACGTGTCCTTCGTCGCGACCATCTACGGCCACCTGGCCGCGAACCCCGACAAGCCCTTCGTCACCGAGATGCACGGCGCGGACAAGCGCCCGGCCACCGGCGCCGCCATCCTGGAGCGCGCCGGCCGGATGCGCGCCTTCCTCCGGCATCGTGGCGTGAACAAGGGCGACCGCGTCGTGCTGCTCGCCCCCAACTCCAGCGACTGGGTCGCCACCGATCTCGGCATGCTCGGCGAGGGCTGCGTGGTCGTGCCCATGTACGCCCGCCAGAAGCCCAGCGAGCTGGTCGCGATGATGCAGGACTGCGGTGCCAGCCTGGTCGTCGCCGCCGACGGCACCCTGGCCGACAAGGTGCTCGCCGAGTGGGAAGAGGCGCCGGTCGCCACCTTCGCCCAGGCCTTCGAGCAGGAGCCCGTCCGCGAGCCCCCGGTCGAGATCGACAAGGACGAGCCGGTCACGATCATCTACACGTCGGGCAGCACCGGCGAGCCGAAGGGCGTCGTCACGACGATGGGCAACGTCGACTACATGCTGCCCCAGACCGCGACGGCGCTGACCCGTATGATGGCGCTGGGCGAGCCCATCGACGGCGACGACACGGTCTTTCACTACCTGCCCTTCTGCTTCGCCGGCAGCCGGGTCGTGCTGTGGACCTGCCTGTACCGGAACAACGGCATCCACGTCAGCACCGACCTCGACAACCTGGTCGCCGAGCTGGGTGCGGTCGCCCCCAACTACTTCCTGAACGTGCCGGTCCTGCTGGAGCGCATCAAGAACGGCGTCGAGGGGCGGATCGCCGGCAAGCCCGCCCCGGTGCGCTGGCTGTTCGCCCGCGGAAAGTCGGCGTTCCTGGCCAAGGTAGACGGGAGCGCCACCATGCTCGACCGCGCCGCCTACCGCCTCGCCAGGACCGTCGTCTTCGACACCGTGAAGAAGCAGATCGGCCCCAACCTGCGCTGCCTCATCTGCGGCTCGGCGCCGCTTGGCGAGGACACCCAGCGCTGGTTCGAGATGCTCGGCATCCCGGTCTACCAGGTCTACGGCCTGACCGAGACCACCGCGATCGTCACGATGGACACCCCCGAGGGCCGCGTCGTGCCCGGCCGCGTCGGCCCCGCCCTGCGCGGCCTGCAGGTGCGCGTCGGCGAGGGCGAGGAGATGCAGGTCAAGGGGCCGAACATCTTCGCCCGGTACTGGGGCAAGGAGGAGGCGACGGAGCAGGCGTTCACCGAGGACGGCTGGTTCCGCACCGGCGACCGCGGCGAGGTCGACGAGCACGGCAACTGGAAGATCATCGGTCGGGTGAAGAACCTCCTGGTCCCGTCCAGCGGCCACAACGTCGCCCCCGAGCCCCTGGAGCAGCTCCTGATCGAGCGCATCGAGGGCGTCGAGCAGGCCCTCGTCGTCGGCCACGCCCGCCCCTTCCTCACCGCCATCCTCACCGGCGAAGCCTCGGAAGAGGCGATCCAGCAGGGCATCGACGCCATCAACGCGGACCTGCCGCACTACAAGCGAATCCGCGCGTTCTACCTGACAAAGGAGCCGTTCACGGTCGAGAACGAGCTGCTGACGGCGAACCAGAAGGTGCGGAGAGACGCGGTGGAAGCGGCGTACGAGCGGGAGATCGGCGGGATGTACCCGTGAGTGGGGCTGGCGAGCATCGCGGTGGTGCGGGCGGGGGAGTGGCGGGTCGGTCGTCTGGCCAGCGTCGCGTGGGTTCGAGCAGGGGAGTGGAGGGGCGGTCTCTGGTCTCTGGTCTCTGGGGCCCGCTGCGAGCGGGGGGATTGAGGCGAGAA
>CALATR010000082.1 GCA_937891875.1 uncultured Pseudomonadota bacterium
CAGACCCGTCACCCGCCCCCCCACCTGCCACACCCTCGCCCCCTGTCCGCGTCGACCCTGACACATGCCCGCGCTAGAGCGGTCGGCCGCTTGCTCCCTGGACCCCTGGAGTTCCCGATGGCGCGCGTGACTCGGAAGCTCGGCCTCTCGCTGGGCGCTGATCTGTGCTGGCCGGCCGCGTTCGAGGCGATCCTCGACCAGCTGGACCTCCACCTCGAGATCGACGGCGACACCGTCACCTTCGAGCACGAGCGGGTGCGGGTCGAGCCCTTCGACCTCCGCTACACCCCCAAGTACGACCTGATCCTGGACCGCCTGACCCACTGGTACATGGTCAGCCGGGAGTGGGTGAAGAAGGCCGTGCTGATGGACGGCGTCTACGTGCTGAACAACCCGTGGGCGATCCAGTCGTATGAGAAGCACACGTCGTACTGCGCGATGATGCGGCTTGGAATGCCGATTCCGGACACCTGGATGATCCCGGCCAAGTCCTATGACGTGACCGAGCACGCGGACCTCGAGGTCACGGTCGACCGCTACAACGCGCTCTTCTCCCTGGACGCGGTGGGCGAGTCGGTCGGCTACCCGGCCTTCCTCAAGCCCTACGACGGTGGCGGCTGGGTCGGCGTCAAGCAGGTCAAGACGCCCGGGGAGCTCCACGCCGCCTACGACGCGTCGGGCAAGCGGGTGCACCACCTGCAGGCCGCGGTGAAGGACTGGGACGTGTTCATCCGCGGGATCGGCGTCGGTCCCCAGGTCAACGTCATCCGCTACGATCCCGACAAGCCGCTCCACGGTCGCTACGTCGTCGACTTCGACTACCTCGACGGTGACGAGCTGGAGCGCGCCCAGAAGATCACCCGGGTGATCAACGCATTCCACGCCTGGGACTTCAACTCCTGCGAGATGCTGCGCGCGGACGGCGTGCTCTTCCCGATCGACTTCGCCAACGCCTGCCCCGACAGCCAGGTGACCTCGCTGCACTACCACTTCCCGTGGCTGGTGAAGGCGCTGCTGCGCTGGTCGATCTTCTGCGCTGCGACGAAGCGCCCGGTGACCCTGAACGCCAACTGGCGGCCCTACCTCGACATCGCCGACGACGAGAGCCTGTCGTTCGACGAGAAGCTCGACCGCTACCACGACCTGGCGATGGCCCACTTCGACGGGGACGCCTTCGACGCGTTCTGCGAGCAGCACCTCGGCGACCTCGACCGCATCGCGCTCGACTACTTCAGCTCGGACGCGTTCAAGCAGGCGGTGCGGGCCAAGGTCGCCGCCCTGTACCCGGCCCACGAGATCGAGCCGTTCACCGAGCACTTCTACGGACTGGTCCAGTTCTGGTGCAAGACCGAGCGCGACCGCCTGGGGGTGTCGTGAACCGGGTCGAGCACAGCTGGCACAGCGAGCGGCTCGGCCGCGAGATGAAGCTGGCGCGGTACGGCGACTTCGGGGTGCCCCTGCTGCTGTTCCCGACCGCGGGAGGCGATCACCTCGACAACGAGCGCTTCAAGCTCATCCACGTGCTGACGCCCTTCATCGAGGACAAGCGCATCAAGGTGTACGCCTGCTCGTCGGTGAGCAAGGACGCCTGGTGTGACTCCGAGGCGGCGCCGTGGCACAAGTCCTGGCTGCAGGCCCGCTTCGACGACTACCTCCAGCACGAGCTCCTCCCGGCGATCTCGGAGGACTCGGGCGGGGTGCGGGGCTTCATCGCCGCCGGCGCCTCCCTGGGCGCGTTCAACGCCGTCACCGTGGCCGCCAAGCACCCCGAGTGGTTCTCGCTCGTGGTCGCGATGTCCGGCACCTACGACTTCGATCGCTGGATGGGGACCCACCGCGACGAGAACTACTACTTCAACCAGCCGCTGTACTTCCTGCCGCGCCTGCCCGACGGGCCCCAGAAGGAGGCGCTGCGCAAGGTGCACTTCGTGCTCGCCAGCGGAGCCGGCCGCGCCGAGGCGCCCTGGGAGTCCGAGCGCCTCGCCGCCCTGCTCCGCGCCCACGGGGTGAACGTGAACCTGGAGCTGTGGGGCGCCGACGCCCACCACGACTGGCCTGCCTGGCGTACCATGCTGCCGCTGTTCCTGGGCAAGCTGCTCCCGTAGGAGTTCGCCATGAAGCTGCCTTCCGGCGCGATCCTCACCCTCGTCCGCGGCGACATCACCCGCCAGGACGTGGACGCCATCGTCAACGCCGCCAACGAGACCCTGCTCGGCGGCGGTGGCGTGGACGGGGCCATCCACCGGGCCGCCGGTCCAGGCCTGCTGGGCGCGTGCAAGGAGATCCGCGAGGTCCGCCCCGATGTGCGCTGCCCGACCGGTGAGGCTCGGGTGACCACCGGCTTCGCCCTGCCCGCGCGCTTCGTCATCCACACGGTCGGCCCCATCTACCGCTCCCACCCCCAGCCCGCGGTCGCCCTGCGCAACGCGTACCTGAGCTCGCTGCAGGCCGCCCGCCAGGTCGGGGCGAGCACCATCGCGTTCCCGGCGATCTCCTGCGGCGTCTACGGCTACCCGCTCGACGAGGCGGCCCGGATCGCAGTCCAGGCCGCGTGGGACGACAGCGACGAGCTGGAGGAGGTCCGCTTCGTGCTCTTCGGAGAAGCGACGTTTCAGGCTTGGTCTGCCGCGGTCGAACAGCTCGGGGCCTGAGGCTCAGCGCGCGCGGACGCCGTACACGCGTCGGTCGTCCCTGGGGTTGGTGATCACCACCCGGTCCTTGTCGAGGAAGGTGA
>CALATR010000083.1 GCA_937891875.1 uncultured Pseudomonadota bacterium
CGACGGTGGCGTCGATCATCAGGCGCACGGTGGCGGCCACGGACGACGCGGTCTGGTCGGCCTCGGCGTCTGCGTCGGAGCGGTCGACCTGCAGGTCCAGGAACACCTGCGCCTCGACGTCGGTCTCGGTGGTCATGGGCGCGACCCAGGTGGTCTCCCCCTCGGCGCCGACCTCGACCACCACGGCACTTCCGATGCGGGCGCCGGAGTCGTCGTGGGCCTCGAACACGAGCGTCGCGCCGGCCTCGGCGTCCACGTCGATCGAGTAGCGCTCGCCATCCTCGCGCATCGCGGCCGAGCCGACCTCGTAGATGGCACCGTCGTCGATCTCGTAGACCTTGACCTCGGACGCACCGGAGGCCTCGCCCGTGGCACCGACCACGCGGGCGGTCTCGTCGTAGCCCTCGCCGGACTGGTCGACGTAGGAGTCGTCGTCCACCTGGCGATCCTGCATGGGGTCGCTCGCGCAGCCGGTCAGGGCCAGGGCGGCGAGCAGGGAGGTCGACGTGAGGACAAGGACGTTGGGGGTCTGCATGGGGGGATCTCCTCGGTGGGTGGAACAACGAGTCCGTCAGCGAACTCGTGATGCACCTATGGAGGGGTCGATCCCGACCGGTTTCAGGGGGGTTGCAGAGACCACCCCGGACACCGGACACCGGACACCGGTCACCGGACACCGGACACCGGACACCGGACACCGGACACCGGTCACCGGACACCGGTCACCGGTCACCGGTCACCGGTCCCACCCGCCTACTCCCTCCCCCCCTCGATCACCTCGAACCGAGGCTTCTTCGCCTCCTTCGGCGGCTCCTCCTCCTTCGCCTCCAGCGGCTGCGCGACGTCTGCCCACGCGTCTACCCTCGCCCTCGCCCGCCCCCACGCCTTGCGCTTCGACCAGGCCCAGCCCAGCCCGCCGATGCCGACCACGGCGGCGACGGCGAAGACCCAGGGGCCGGCGGCGGGCAGGCCCATGGCGATCATGCCGGAGCCCAGCACGATGGCCATGGCGATGGAGAGGGCGGGGATGCCCTTGCGGAAGGGGACGAGGCTGCGCAGGTCGTCGGCGATGTCGGCGGGGACTTCGCCGTGCAGGCCCTGGGAGAGGACCCGGCGGCGGACCTCCTGGCCGATGCTCTGGTCGAGCGCGCGATCGCCGATGACGCCGCGGGCGATGCGGGTGGCGAGGAACATCCAGGCGGCGCCGAGGGCGAGGAAGGCGAAGAAGCCCGTCGCGAACGAGGACGCCGCCCCCGCACCGAGCACGGCCAGCTGGGTGGCGCCGAGGATCAGCACCCAGCGCCTTCGGGTGAGGCGCAGGTTGACCAGCTCCTCCAGCTCGACCCCATCGCTCATCCGTCCACCCGCTCCAGCACCGCGCCGAAGAAGCCATCGGTACCCTGGCTGTGTGGCGCGATCTGCAGCACCGCGCCACCCCCGAGCGCGTCCGCGCGCCCACCGAACACCGAGCTTGTCGGCACCAGGCGGAAGGCATCGGTGGACGCCAGGAAGTCGTCGACCACCGCCCGGTTCTCCACGCCCAGCACGGAGCAGGTGCCGTAGACGAGCCGCCCTCCCGGAGCGACCAGCCGGGCGGCGCGGGCCAGGACCTGACGCTGGACCTCGCCGATGGCCTCGATGCTGTGCTGGTTCAGGCGCAAGCGCAGCTCCGGGTGGCGCCGCAGGGTGCCCGTGCCCGAGCAGGGCGCGTCCACCAGGACCCGGCTCGCCTGCACGCCCGCGATCGCGTCGGGCACGGAGCCGTCGGGCCGGAGCTGCTCGGTCCGCACCCGGATCCCCGCCCGCCGTGCGCGCTTCTGCAGCTCGGACAGGGGGCGCCCCCGCACGTCGGTCGCCAGGATCCGCGCCTGGGGTGCCCGCGCCGCCAGCGCCAGGGTCTTGCCGCCCGCCCCCGCGCAGAAGTCGACGATGATCCCGTGTTCTTCAGGATCGACCAGCTCGGACAGGAGCTGACTGCCCTCGTCCTGCACCTCGACCAGGCCGCGTCGGTACGCGTCGGTCGCCGGCAGGTTCACGCTGCCCCGGATCCGCAGGCCGATCGGCGAGTACGGCGTGTCCTCGACC
>CALATR010000084.1 GCA_937891875.1 uncultured Pseudomonadota bacterium
AGAGCCCGACGCTGACGGCGGCGATCACGCCCACGGCGAGCACGATGGTGAAGGACACGTTCGAGGTGGAGCTCATGCGGGGAGGCTACCCGGGCGGCGCCGTCCGTCCAGATCCCACCGCCTCTGGCATTGCCGATCGCCCAGCTGGGGGGCACCGTGGGTCTGGCTCACCAGCTGGGGGTAGAACCGATGAGATGGCACGTCGTCCTTCCCGCGATCGCAGCACTCGGCTGCGCTGATGTCGGCTCCACCGACGGACCCGAAGACTGCGAAGCGACCCTGGACGTCTTCGTGGACCAGGACGGCGATGGGTTCGGCGTGCCCGACGGTGCCTCGTCGGCGTGTCCGGGCCGCGTCCCCGACGGGTTCTCGGCCGAGGTCGGAGACTGCGACGACACCGACGGGACCGTGAACCCGGACGCCCCGGAGCGATGCGACGACGTCGACAACGACTGCGACGGCGAGACCGATGAGGACGAGGCCATCGGGGCGCTGACCTTCTACCAGGACCTCGACGGCGACGGGTTTGGCGATCCGGACGTGCGGGTCCTGGCGTGCTCCCTGCGCGAGAACCTGGCGGACAACGCGCTGGACTGCGACGACGACCCACGGACGGGTGCGGCGAGCGCGCCCGGGCTCGAGGAGATCTGCAACGACGGGCTCGACAACGACTGTGACGGCACCGCGACGGGGTGCGGGTTTGCGTCCTGGGACCACGCATCGCCGGACATCGCCATCCAGGGCACTGCCGCTCGGGTCGGCGAGTCGGTCTGCGCCGCGGGAGACCTCGACGGGGATGGCGCGGACGACCTCTTCGTCGGGGCGCCCTCCGCGGACGGCGTGCACGAGGGGTCCGGTCGCGCGGTGCAGTTCTACGGAGACCCGGAGGGTTGGCGCGGGCCCATCCTGCGGATGATCGACGTCCTGCCCTCCTGGGGCGCCACCACGGGGGCGGGTCTCGGGGCCGTGGTGAGCCCGGCGGGTGACCTCGACGGCGACGGGCTGGCGGATGTCGTGGCGACGGCCCCGTTCGAGGGGCGGGTCTACCTGATCTACGGCAGCGAGACCCGCAACCGGGGGCTCGTCGACGCCGGTGCCGCGGGCCTGCCGACCTGGTCCGTCACCGCTCCTCCGACCTCCCTCGCGCCCGTCGGGGACTTCACCGGTGATGGGCTCGACGACTTCCTGGTGGGCGTCGCGGGTGACGGCCAGGGGCTGGACCAGTCCAGGGGTTCGGTGTTCCTCGTGGCCGGCAGCTCGGCGCGAGCGTCCGGGGACACCGCCCTGCACGATCTCGCCAGCTACCATGGCGCGGCCGCGTTCGACAGCCTCGGGGGCACGGCGCGCGGCGTGGGCGGCGGCGACATCAACGGCGACGGAGACGCCGATCTCGTCCTGGGGGCGCTCGGGGTGTCGAGCCGAGCTGGCGCTGCGTACCTGGTCTTCGGGTCGAGCACGGCGCCGGCGGGGGCGCAGCCCATCTCGGAGGTCGCCGACGTGACCCTCACCGGGACGGTCGCCACCCAGCGGGTCGGGTCCAGCCTGGCCACCGTCATCGGCGACCTCGACCAGGACGGCTACGAGGACCTCGCCATCGGCGACAACGAGGACAACTCCGCCGCCACCGTGTACGTCATCTTCGGGACCGCGGCTGGCCCTGCCAGCGGCGAGCTGGTGGACCGCTTCGACCTCACCCTCACCGGCCCCAACAACGGCGCGTACTTCGGCTACCGGAACATCGCGGTCGGCGACTTCGACAACGACGACGTCCTCGAGGTCGCGGTCGCCGCTGCCGGCGCGTCGGTGGACGATGGAGACGGCAACGGCGCGGTCTACATCTTCGATCCGACCGAGGCGGTCTCGGTGGGCAGCTGGCGCGACGTGAGCACCCAGCGGGCCCGAGACGCCACGCACGTGGTCGCCGGACCCACCGAGTCGCCGGGCTGGCTGCTGGGCATGGACCTCGATGCGGGGGACTTCAACGGAGACGGTGTGGACGATCTCGTCGTAGGCTCGCCCATGGCCGACGGGGCCGCCGGCGAAGCGGTGGTGTTCCTCGGAGGCTCGCTCTGAGGGAACACGCAGACCGCGCCTAGATGGGCTCGATCACCCACCGGCCGTTCCAGTGCGGCGCCACGTCCAGGTACCCGGTCGTGGCCAGGCCGATCTCCCGGTTCCAGTCCCCATCGCGAATGATGAAGTAGTAGCCGTACTCCCAGGCGTAGTGCACGGACCAGCGCTGGGTGGCGGAGCCCGAGCAGCTGGTCTGCACGACGTGGTTGCCGGGCCAGTCCTGCAGACACAGACCGGAGTGCTTCATGCGCAGCGTGTACTCGTCGCCGCCCACGGTCGTCGGCACGATGCGCACCTGCTGGTTCGTACCTCCGTGGCAGGAGTACCACTTCACGAACGTCGTGGTCAGGCTGGAGCTCGGCACGTCCCAGCAGTCGTCGAGGCTGCTGATCGTGTGTGAGGTGGCGTAGTCCGCCGGGTCCAGGGTCACCCACCACCCTCCGGTGGAGGCCGGACCGGCGAGCACCTTGCCGGTGCGGTCGTTCTCGAGGCGTGCCCACTCCACCGACAGGCCGATCGCGTCCCAGCGCTGCCAGTCATCGTCGAGGCAGGTGTAGATGGTGAGCCCGGAGCTGTACGCGTCCAGGCACTTGTTGCTCTCGACGTTCCGGATCCGGTAGGTCTTGCCGTCCGGACCGTACCAGGGCTCGACCCGCCACTCCTGGTCGTCATCCCAGGAGCAGGTCCGCCACTCGGTGCTGGCACCGTTCGACGTGCTGCCGCCGACCACGGAGAGGCAGTCGGACGTGTCCTGGATGCGGATGTGCGAGGTGACCGAGTTGTACACCGCCGGGTACAGGGTGGTGAGCTCGGAGCCGTCGAGGCCGGCATCGGGGGCGGCCCCCGGGGCGAGCCCCGGCTCCTCTGCGCAGGCCGCGGTCAAGAGCAGCGCGAGGGAGAGGGGGGCGAGGATCCTGAGGTTCATGGCGAGCTCCTGGGAGGCATGGGGACGCGCTGATGCGCGCGTGACCATGGTCTCTCCCGCGGTCGTTCCACGGTGTCGCAGGGTGACGCAGGCTGTAGCAGCGGACCGGTCGGGCGTGGCCGGCCCGCACCGCTCTCCGCCACACAACGGGACCGCGATGGGGCGTCGCTGAGTCTATGACTCTGGCGAGCCTTCCGCCCCGGAGTGCCGAATGCGCCGCTTGTCCCTGCTCTCTCTGCTTGCTCTGGGCGCGTGCGACCCGACCCCGTCCGAGGTCGACGACTGCCCCGTCATCACCCTCGACCGCGCCGAGGTGGTCCTCGACGACCTGATCCTCGGTGAGCCCGGCACCGCCACGCTCACGCTGCTCCACGACTGCGTCGCCGGGCCAAATCTGGAGGTGGACGCCCCATCCGTGGACGGCGACGACGCCATCGCGGTGGAGGGATCGGCGTCGGTGCTGGCGCCTGGCGAGGAGGCGGCGGCGGAGGTGACGTCCACGGTGGGCGACTAAGCGACGGTGGAGGCGACCCTCACCTGGGAGACCGCGGCGGGGCCCGTCGAGGTGCCGATCCGCGCATCCGCGCGCAAGGACCAGGATGGCGACGGAGTGGATGCGATCGAGGCCGGCGGCGCCGACTGCGACGACACGGATCCGACGGTCGCTCCGGGCAGGGAGGAGACCACCGACGGCCGGGACGAAGACTGCGACGGGGCGGTCGACGAGCACCTCCTGACTCCGGGCGACGTGCGGATCACCGAGCTCCTGCTTGCACCGGCGCGGCTCGAGGCCCTCGCGGGCCAGTGGGTCGAGATCGTCAACCAGACGGACCGATCCGTCGTCATCGCGGGCTGGACGATCGACGTGGACGGTGCCGCGGTGACCATCGCACCGGATGCCCCCGCCCTCGCCCCGGGCGCCCGTGCCTGGCTCGGGACCGGGACCGGGTCCGGCATTCCCGACGCCCGCCTGACGGCCGGCCCGCTGCCCACCCCCCGGCCGACCCGCGTGCAGCTGCTGGCCGGCGACGTCGTGCTGGACGATCTCGACGGGCTGCTGCCCGCCCTGGAGACTCGCGGCGCGAGCTGGCAGCTGGACCCCCTCGGCGAGGTCGATCCGGACCTGGCGCTCGCCTGGTGTGCCGCGACCGAGCCCATGGAGTCAGGGGACCTGGGCACGCCCGGCGCCGAGAACGGGCCCTGCGACACCATCGATCACGACGGCGACGGACTCTCGGTCCTGGACGGCGACTGTGACGACACCGATCCCGACCGCAGCCCGCGGCGCCCGGAGGTGTTCAACCTGGTCGACGACAACTGCGACGACATCATCGACGACCTCGAGACCGGGTACGACTTCACCGGCCGGCTCTCGAGCGACGCCCGGGTCGGCATCCCGGACCTGGGCGTCGGTGACCTCGACGGCGACGGCATCCCCGAGCTCGTGGTAGGTACGGAGACCGGGTACGGCCGCCTGTGGATCTTCTCCGGCGACGCGCTCGACGGCCACGTGGGCAGCTTCGAGTCCGCGGGTGCCGTGGAGGTGAACGGCGTGTCCGGCGTGACGATCGACGTCATCCCCGAGGCCTTTGGCGATCTCGACGGGCGCGGGGGCAACGACCTCGTCACCGCGGGGCGGCGCGCCTCGGGTGGGCCGATCGTGCGGCTGTGGTCGTCGTTCCCGACCACCGACGACCCCGATGACGCCTCCGCGCGGATCTGGCTCGACGGGGTGAAGTCCCCGATGGCGGCTGCGGAGGGCGATCTCGACGGTGACGGCGTCGTCGAGCTGGTGGTCAGCGACTACGACGACTTCCGGCGCGGCACGGTGTGGTGGATGTCGCTGGACGGTGCCGCGGGCGACCTGCACGACACCGACCTCGACAGCCGCACCTGGGACGGCGTGAACACCGAGCTCGTCGGGCGGAGCTCCGGGTTCGGCGACCTGGACGATGACGGCTACGACGAGATCATGCTGCGCGGGGCCGGACCCAACGGAGGCACCGAGAGCACCGTCTACCTGCTGCCCGGCGGGGCGAGGCCGCCCGACTCCGGGGCGGTCGCCGACGCGGCGTCAGGCACGGTGAGCGTGCGCCGGGTGGAGGCCCCGATGTCGCCGCCGCGGGTGGGGGACATCGACGGTGATGCCGTGCCCGACCTGATCGTCTACGATAAGGATCAGGTCTTCGTCTTCCTCTCGCCGGGGATCGAGGGGCGGCTCGGGACCCACGACCTGCGCATCGGTGGCCGCAGCCAGACCGGCCGGTCCTTCGATGTGCAGGACATCGACCACGATGGCATCGACGAGCTGATCGTCGGCGATCACGGCCTGCGCTTCTTCGACACGGACCTGACCGGCGAGGTGTGGATCCATGACCACACCGTGCTCGGGGACGGCCGCACCGCCTTCGCCCCCGAGGACGCCATCGCCCAGCTCCACGACACCAAGGTGGGCAACCTGCTCGGCGAGATGCTGCTGGTGCGCGACCTCGACGGCGACGGCAACCTCGACCTGGTCTCCTCGGGCTGGACCAACCCGGACCTGCAGACCCTGCGGCTGTGGTACCTGCCGGGGCGGTGATCCCGCCGGTCGTCCCGGCGGGATCACACGGCCACGCTCGAGGCTACGGCACCCAGGTCACGTAGTGGCCGTTGGTGATGGACCACTCGCGGCCCTCGATGATGGACGGCACGCCGGACTGGGTCATGCGGGCGATGATCAGGCGGGGGTTGCCGTCGCCGTAGGTGATCTCGGCGCCGAACCAGAAGCCGTTGTTGCACTGGCCGCGGATGCCGTAGTCACCGTACGCCGGCTCGAACAGCTCGGGGTCGGAGACGTCCTGGACGTTGCCGATCGACACGTCCTCACCCGTGTCCGGGTCCATCTCGAACAGCTGTCCGTCGCCGTTGAGCCACCAGATCATGTCGTCGTCACGGGTGCACATCGAGTGACCGTAGGAGCTCATCCTCCGGGACATGGCCGTGAACACCCCGGTGCTGGCGTCGATCTCGCCCAGGGTGTCCCCGTCCTCGGTCAGGCCGTAGAGCGAGCCGTCGGAGAGGAAGGTGATGGACGGGAAGGGTGCGGTGTCCAGCTCGGCCACCAGCGTCGCAGCGCCCGTCGCGGTGTCGAGCTCCACCAGGCAGCCGTCGCACCCGCCCGGATCGTAGTCCGACTCGCCGGTGAAGCCGCGCACCGTGCTGTAGAGCGTGCCGTCGGTGGGATCGACCGCCAGCGACACCAGCGCATGGCCGGTGTCGCCCACGAGCGTCGCCGTGCCGCTGATCAGGTCGTAGACGTACAGGGAGCTGGTGCTCCCGCCGCCGCCGCGGGTGATGACGTACAGCTCGGCCGGATCCGACGCGGTGTCGCAGACCTCCCCGATGCCGTCGAAGTCGGCGTCCGCCTGGTCCTCGTTCGCGTCCTCGGGGCAGTTGTCGAACAGGTTGTCGAAGCCGTCGTCGTCGATGTCCGGCGCGAGACACATGGTCGTCTCGGCGTCGACCTCGCCGTCCTGCAGGATGCCGTCATCCGCCGTGCCACCATCGGCGCCATCGTCGATGCCCGCGCGCCAGACGAGGTAGCCGAAGTCGCAGCCGAAGCCGCGCTCGAAGACGTTCTCGGTCTCGATGATCGCGTTGAACCCGGCATCGCCCTGGTCGCCCTGGTCACCCTGGTCTCCCTTGTCTCCCTTGTCTCCCTTCTCCCCCTGGATGCCCTGGTCGCCCTGGGGTCCCGGGTCCCCCTGAGGGCCGACCGGGCCCTCGCATGCCGTCAAGATCAGAGCCAGTACCGTCATGTTCCGGAGCAACATGCTCACCTCCGATCGGCTTCCTACCCTGAGCAAGGCGCGCTGTGTGGGAAATCCCGGGGCGGAACCCAGAACCCACGGCTTGCGCGTTCGTCGTGCCTGCGTATCCACCGCCCATGTTCAGTCTCGACAACATCGTGCAGCTCGACCAGGACCACCCGGGCTTCCGGGACGCCACCTACCGGGCTCGCCGCGACGCGATCGCACGCATCGCGCTTGCCCACGAGAGCGGCGCCCCGGTTCCGCACGCGCCGTACAGCGACGCCGAGCACGGTGTCTGGGCGCTCATCCTCGGGCAGCTCGCGCCGCTGCACCGGCGCCTCGTCTGTCGCGAGCTCAACGAGGTCAGCGAGGCGCTGGCGCTGCCGACGGACCGCATCCCCCAGCTGGCGGAGGTCAACGCCCGCCTGGTCCAGGGGGTGGGCTTTCGCATGGAGCCGGTGGCTGGACTTGTAAAGGCAAGGTTGTTCCTGGAGTATCTGGGCATGGGTGTGTTCCTGTCGACCCAGTACATCCGCCACCACAGCAAGCCCATGTACACGCCCGAGCCCGACGTCGTGCACGAGCTGGTCGGTCACGCGGCGAGCCTGCTGCATCCGGGGGTGTGCGCCCTGTCCCGCCTGTTCGGCCAGCGCGCGAAGGAGGCCCGCGACGAGGCGGAGATCGAGCGGCTGACCCGGCTGTACTGGTACACCCTGGAGTTCGGCGTGTGCCTGCAGGACGGGGAGCTCAAGGCGGTCGGCGCGGGCCTGCTCTCCAGCATCGGCGAGCTCCAGCGCAGCACGTCCGGGGAGACTCCGACGGCCCCCTGGGATCTGCAGCGCATCGAGGCCACCCCGTACGACCCGACGACGTACCAGCCGGTCGTCTTCGTCGCGCCGAGCTTCCAGGCCATGCTGGACGATCTCGGGGCGTGGCTGGGGTGAGGGGAGGGGGCGAGGGCGTCGACGAGGCCACGCTCGCCGACGCGGTCAGGCCGCCTCGCAGGTCGGTTCGACCGATCTGGTGAATGCGTTAACTACCTGGCATGTCCACGCTTCCGACATCGTCTTCGTCCAACCCCGCGGCCCTCGCGTTTCGGCTCCACCTGGTCGGACGCCAGGTGGGAGAAGGGATGGAGCGGGCGCTGGCGGACCTTCCCGTCACGGTCGGCCAGGCGAAGTTCCTGCGCCACATCGTGGCTGAACGCGACGGCGTGACCCCCGCGCGGCTCGCGGAGCTCGCGGGATGCTCCCGTCCCAACGCGACCCAGCTGCTGGCCCGTCTGCAGCGGGCGGGCCTGGTGGCGCGCGAGGAGACGCCGTCGGACGGCAGGAGTGTCCGGATCCGCGCGACGGATCGTGGTCGCCAGGTCCTCGCCGAAGCCATCGACGCACTGGGACGCTTCGAGCGGACCCTCCGCGAACGTCTGGGCGACCCGCAGGCTCGAGCCCTGTGGGAGCTCCTCGAGGACGTCCTCCCCTGAACGCCCGCGGCTCCGCAGCAGCATGAGCGGGCTGCCTGCATCAATTAGTTAAGTGCTTAATCATCTACCCAGCAGAGGTCCCATGCCATCACCATCCCGCTACGTCCTGACCGGCGCCACCTCCGGGATCGGCGCCGCCGTGGCCGACGCCCTGGCCCGCAGGCACCACGCGCTCGTCCTCGTCGGTCGTTCCCGCGAGGTGCTGGACGCGCGAGGGGCCGCGCTCCGACAGCTCGGTGCGCCTGCCGTGTCCCTGCACGAGGCAGACCTCTCGAGCGTCGCCCAGACCCTCGCGCTGGCGGGAGACCTGGCCTCCGAACCCGTGGACGGCGTCTACCTGGGGGCCGGGATCCTCCGCCTCGAACGCCAGGTCACCGCCGAGGATCTCGAGCTGAACTACGCCGTCAACCACCTGCACAAGTTCATCCTCGCAGACGCCCTGGGGCCGCACCTCGCGCCGCGGGGCGGACGCATCGTCGTGGGCGCACCCGTCGGTGCGGTACGGGGGCGCCTGGATGACGTCCACGGCACCGGGTCGTGGTCCCTCTTTCAGGGCATCTCCACCTCCCAGTACGCCAACGACGTGCTCGCGTCGGGCCTGCCCGGGCGCCATCCGGGGCTCGAGGTGGTCGGCTGGAACCCCGGCTCCACCCGCGGCACCAGGGTCACGAGAGGGCTGCCGTGGTGGGCTAGGACCCTGTTCTGGCTGGTCAACCTCCGGGGCCGCGCCTGCGCCGAGGTGGGTGAGCAGGGGGCCGATCTGATGACCGGTCCCGCCGGACGCCCGCTGACCTGGGTGTCGAAGCGCGACACGGTCTCGCTGGCCCGGGCCGACGAGCTGTCCGCAGATGTCGACGTGCTGTGGGACCTGGACGCCGCGATCATCGACCGCATTCGGCGCTGATCGGCGAAGGGCGTCGACGAGGCCACGCTCGCCGAGCCGTCAGGGGACGCGTTCGCGAACCGCGGCACCGTTCAGGAGCATGCCCAGCACCTCTGCCACCTGCTCCTTGGACTTCGGGCGGTCGCGTAGGATGGCGAAGGCCAGCCGCCGATCTTCGACCACCCAGTACTCCCGGTGCAGACCTCCGACGCTCCGGTAGGCGAAGTTCAGGCCGAACTCCGCTTCGAACGCCAGGGACTGGCGGTAGCCCTCCCCCATCGTGAAGGGGCGGATTGCGGCCGGCGCGCCTCCCTCCGGGAACACCCGGCCGGCCTCTTCGACCTGCCGTCGGAGGACCTGCTCGCGGCTGCGGAGGACGGCGGTCGCTTCCTCCGGGGTGGCGAAGCGGAACACGGCCATGGTGACCGATCGGAAGCCCTTGTGGCCGTAGATGATCTGCGCCCGCTCGGAGTGGTGTCCCGGCGTCGGCCCCGGGTTGCTGGCCACCCCGTCCTTCGCTCCCGAGAGATCGCTGCGGTTGAGGATCCGGAGCACCCGGTCGGCGTCGTCCGCCACCACCAGGTGCTCCCAGTCCTCGATGAGGAGCAGCGCTGGGGTCGTCATCGCGTCGCTCGCCCAGGTCGGGTCGCTGCGCTTCTTGGCGTACTCGACGAGCTCGTCCTGGTCGATCCCCGGCTCCTGCAGCAGGGGCCAGGCGGCCTGGGGCGATCCATCTGAACGGTCCTGCAGCCAGAGTCGCGCATAGCCGTAGGCCAGCACGCGCGCGTCCTCGGGGTTCTGGGACTCCAGGTGGCGCGTGCCCATGAACGCGAACCACAGCGAGCGGGTCGGCTCCCCGTGCAGCGCCGCGCAGACCTCGCTCGCGACCAGCTCGGCGTGGCCCTCCTGGAGCGCTCGCTGCAGGACCAGCTCGTCCAGGGTCGCAGGCAGCTCGAGGTGCGCCGACTGGATGGTGTGGGTGTACTCGTGGGCCATCAGGCAGGTCACCAGCTGGTCCGCCTCCGAGGGGAGCACGCCCGAGCGCTCGAGCGCGCGGTCCACGTTGTCCCGGAGCACGAAGATGGTGTCGCTGTGCTGTGAGTACAGCGCGGCTGCGATGCTCACCGTGCGCTCGGCTTCCTCCCGGGCCCAGGTCCTGGCCTCGGCCTTCGGCACCCCGGCGCGCGTGGCTGCGTCCTGAAGCTCGAGTCGGAGGATCTTCTCGGCCTGGTCGGTGCTGCTGACGGTGATCGACGGCAGGGACTCGGTGCACCGGCCAGCGAGCGCGCACACGGCCGGCGCGACCTCCTCCAGGCGCTGGGCGAGCTGGAACGGCGTGCCCAGGCTGGCCTGGGTGGACGCGCTGGCGGGGTACGCCAGCAACAGGCCTGCCAAGGCTCGGATCATCCAGGCGCGCACGAGTCACCCCCCAAGGCCGAGCGTACCACCACTGGCGCGCTCACTCCTCCCAGGCCGCAGGCCCCAGCGCCTGAAGCATGCGGGCGATCGCAGATTCCTCCCGACGCGGCAGCAGGACGTCGCGGGTGAGCCCACGCCACAGGTGAGGGACCAGCGAGTGCTGCAGCGCGTCGCCCATGCAGCCGACCACCAGGTGCTCGTCCTCGAAGTCCCACAGGGCGTCGGCGAGCGCGTGCAGCTGGGCGTCGGGCGCACCACCCGCGGCAAGGCACAGGCCGAGGGCCCACAGGGCGCCCAGGACGTCCGGCCCGTCGAAGTACGTCTCCGTGCTGGCGTCCCACGCCGCGAGGCCCGCCGCCAGCCCGGTGACCGGCTCGCCCAGCGTGATGGCGCTCTGGGCCAGGGGGCCCCACATGTCGAGGTGCAGGTCGGGGTCGCCGAGCACCAGCACCGTGCAGGCGAAGGCGCGGGCGACGTGGTCGACCGGCTCGCGCTCCCGCCATCGGGTCAGCTGCAGGACCTCCAGCGGGCGGATGCCCAGGTTCGGCGAGACCGTGCCTGACGACACGATGTGCTGGAGCTGGGCCAGGTGGGCGTCGTGCGCGTGGCCATGGTCGGCGCGGGAGATGGCCTGGAGCTGCTCGGCGGTGATCCGCGCCCGCAGGTGGTCGAGCAGGCCGCTCGGGTCCGCCCGCAGGCCAGCGAGCTGTCGGAACGTCGGCCGGATCGCGTCCGGGTGCCGGGGTGGGGGCGGCCAGGCATCGGGGGCCCCAGCCCCGCCGTCGTCGTCGGCAGTCATGACGTTGCCCCTCGACTCTCAGGTTCTCTCAGCGGACACTACAGGCCGGACCCCTAGGTGGCCGGTGCCGCCCTGCTGGCGGCTCTGTTTCCCGAGGGGTCTGTATGTCTGTCATCCGTTCCATCACCTGCGCGGGTGCGATCGTCACCGCGCTCGCCCTGTCCACCACCGCCCACGCCCAGCAGGACTACCGCGACTGGGCCGAGGGGTACGGCAGCCTCTACCATCACCAGGACAGCGGCATCGTCGAGCTGGTCCGGCTGGGCACGTCGTCGAGGCCCGGCCTGCCGCAGCACGCGGTCGTCGTCAGCCTCGACCTGGACGAGGTCGACTCCGGCAGGAAGAACGCGATCCTGTTCGAGTGCGGCATGCACGCGCGGGAGTGGATCGCGGCGGAGAGCTGCTTCCGGCTGGTCGACTACCTGGTGGAGAACCGGGACACCGACGAGGTCCAGGACCTGCTCGACCGGGTGGACGTGTGGGTGATCCCGCAGACGAACCCGGCGGGAAGGCTGATCGACGATCGCAGCTGGGGCGACCCGACCAACTTCCACTACACCTGCCGCGGCGGCAGCGACGAGGGCGAGGCCTGCGACAACGACTCCGACTGTGGGGGCGTGGGCGCCACCTGCGACACGAACGGCTGGCGCACGAACGCCAACACCGACAGCTGCGACCACGGCGTCGATCTGGCGCGGAACTGGTCCACGGACTGGGACAATGCGCCCACCTGCTCGACGGGCGACTTCATGAAGTACCGGGGGGACGATCCGTTCAGCGAGCCGGAGACCCGCAACCTGCGCCGCTTCGTGCACAACCACATGATCACCTCGGTGGCCATCGTGCACGCCAACACCCAGGGGGTCGACGGGACCTGGAACGCGCCGGGTCCTGGTGGCGATCACAGCGCCATCGAGGCCATCGAGGCGGCGGTCGTGGCGGAGACCACGGGCTCGGGCCTCTCGCCCGACCCGAAGCTGGGCCGGCCGACCTCGATCGGCAACTCGGTGGGGCAGTTCTCGGCCTGGCTCCGCTGGCCGAGCGACACCGTCGGCGAGCCCGATGAGGGCACGGTTCGCGGTATTCCAACCATGTTCTTCGAGCTTCCGTTCCCGGGGTCGGCCTACTACGGCAGCGACTTCCAGCACGCGAGCGGCGACGGCTCCAGCTCGCTGCACATGTCGGGGGAGGACGTGGACTCTCTGATCGATCGGTCCGTGGTGCCCGCGTTCCTCGAGCTCATCCGCCAGGCCAGGACCCCCGGGTGCCCCAAGGCCTCGAACGGCTCCGACATCAGCAGCGCGTGCGTGTCCACCGATGTGGCCCTGGTCGGAGCCCGGATCGGCGGCGGCTCGACGGGGCCCGGTCGCCTGTCCATCAACCCGACCGCTCGGACCGAGTACGTGCGCTCCGGCAGGCACTGGGCGACCATCGCCGTCCAGAACCACGGCACCAGCAACCGGACCGTCGACCTGAAGGTGACTGCGGAGATGAAGAAGCCTGCGGGCTGGGACCCGGTCTTCACCTCGACGCACACCTTCGTGAACCTGCTGCCCGATGACCGCGGGGTCCTGCGGACCGCCGTGCCGCTGCTGGCCGTAGACGGCCACGCCGAGGAGTACCGGCTCACCATCAGCCTGGACAGCGACGGAGACGCGACCCGGGACCTCGACAACACGAAGATCTACCGCTTTACCGTCGAGCCGCCGCTGAAGCTGGACCTCACCCTGATCCCCCACGAGGGCTTCGGCGGGTTCACGACCACCGGGACCGCCCCCGTCTTCACCGTGGACGTGCCGCGCGCGACGTTGTCCGGCATCGACCTCAGCAAGCTGCGCCCGGATCTCACCCTGTACGCCCACCGCCCGGATCTGGGGGTGCGGCCGTTGACCTGGACCGCGCCGCTCCCGGTGAGCACCTGGAAGGTCGGCAGCGACGGGAGCCGCACCCTGACGCCGACGTCGGGACCGGTGGCCTCGATCCGCCTCCAGGAGCTCAAGACCTCCGCCGGCTCACAGATGCGCGTGTCCCTCGTGCTCGCGGACGCGCGCTTCGCCGCCCACCTGAAGCGGTCCACCGCAGCCGTGCTGGAGATCCGCTCGGACGCGGTCGGTCTGGCCTGGGACGCCGTCGCCGAGCACACCGCCGGCTACCGGCCTCTGTCCACCGCCGGGCGCAAGCTCCCCGACGTCAAGGACGATCCGCACGACGAGTAGGGGGCGCGCCGCGCGGACACGCTTGGACTGAAGGACCGGAGCGCTCGCGAAACAGGAGTTTCGGGGGTGCTCATGCTCGTTCTCCTGCTCGCACGGATCGCCTTCGCCCAGGCGGACGTCGACAAGGCCGATCTCAGCGTGGACCCCTCGGTGGCGTGGCCTGCCATCGGCTGTGCAGCCCTGGGCGAGCTGGAGGGTCCGGGCGAGGTGGAGCGCCGGGTCTGCGGAGGCGTTCGAGGCAGCCTGGCGTCGGCGCCGGTGCGCGAGGAGGACGATCTCTACGTCGGGGTGCGGGTCGAGCTGGTCCCGCACGTGGCGTGGAGTCAGGACCAGCTCGAGCTGGTGGTCGCTGTTCCGGTCCTCGCCCAGTGGGGCTCCACCGCAGGCCGCTCCGACGGACTCGGGCTGGGCGACCCGATCTTCGGCCTGCGTCTGCGCGCGCTGGATGACGGAACGACCCGCCTGGCCCTGGGCCTGGACGTGCGGCCCCCACTCGGCCGCCAGCAGGCCTGGATGGGGGAGGCCGGGGTCCGGATCCGACCGCTGCTGCTGCTCGAGTCCGGGTCCGAGGCCCACACGGGGGTGGTGCAGGCCGCGCTGATCCGTCGGTCTCGCCCGCTGGACGAGCCATTCAGCGGGGCTCCCTGGGCGACCGTCGCCGTGGGGTGGAGGGCGCGCTGGACCCACTCGCTGTACAGCCAGCTGGCGCTGCACGGTCGCGTGGTGCTCGGCGCGGCCGAGGGCGTCCGCGGCTCGACCATCGAGGCTCGCGCCACCGCGGCGATCCCGTTCGCGCGCTCCTGGATCGAGCTCGGAGCCGGAACCGCGATCGTGCAGGGGGTGGGAAGCACCGACGGGCGGCTGCTGATCGCCTACCGGGTCCGGGACGGGCACCCCCACGTCCGTCGCAAGCGGCGCGTGCATGTCGCCGAGCCCGTGCAGCCCGAGCCTCCGTCCACCCCGCCGTGCGGCCTCGACGATCCGCTGGAAGACTGCCTGCCCGAGGACGGCGCGCTGGTCACGGACCCTCCCCCGGCGAGCCCCCAGGATGGAGCCGACGGCGAGGAACGCCCGGCGGACGCCCAGTTCTCCACGCCGTCCATCGTGCTCGACACCCTGTACTTCGAGCTGGACAGCGAGCGGCTGCTTCCGGAGTCCGAGCCCGTGCTGGAGCGGCTCATCGCCGATCTCCTGGCCCACCCGACCGTGGGTCCGATCCTGCTCGAGGGGCACGCGTCGCAAGAGGGCGGGTTCGCGAGCAACTACCAGCTGTCGTTGCGACGGGCCGACGCCATCTATCGCCGACTCCTGGACGGGGGCGTCTCCCCGAGCCGCCTGGTGCAGCGACCGCTCGGCGAGGTCGACGACGACGGGGTGCCCGAGGGGGCGCCTCGCCGCCGGGTGGAGGTCCGGCTGATCCTCGATCCGCTCTTCGCCGACGGCGACGTCATCCACCCGTTCACCGGCCAGGAGATCGCCCGATGATCCCGCTCTTGATCCTCCTGTCCGGCGCTCCGGCCACCGCGGCGGACGCCTGTCGCCGCGAGCTCGACCAGCCGGATCTCAACTGCAACGACGTCGTCCGCCCCGACGAGGCACCCATCGACGCCGCCGAGCCCGACTGCGCCGATCCACCCTTCGGTCTGGGCTCCCGCGACGACTTCTGGCACTACGAGCTGCACGGCTGTGTCTTTCCAGTCGGACAGGCCGACGTCGACGGGGACGGACTCGTCAGCGTGCGGTTCTACCTCGATCAGGGGGCGGAGGACGTACCCCGGGATCTGGTCGCGCTGTCCTGCGACAACTGCCCGGAGGACGCCAATCCCGATCAGGCGGACGCCGACTGTGATCTGGTCGGTGACCCGTGCGACAACTGCCCGGACGTCGAGAACTCCGACCAGGCGGACTTCGATGGGGACGGGGTCGGGGATGCCTGCGACAACTGCCCCGTGCAGCCGAACGCCGACCAGCTGGACTCGGACGGCGATGGGCTCGGCGACGCCTGTGCCGTGGTCCGGGGCGACTGCTTCGAGCCGCCGCCGGATCCCGCGGGGTGCGGCGCGGGAGGTCTGACCGGCAGCGGCGGCTGCGCGACGACTGGCGCTCGTGGCTGGCTCCTGCCCCTGGTCGGGCTCGTGCTCCTGCGTCGGCGGACGGCCCAGGCCGGCCGGAGGGCGTAGTTCGAGGTCTGACCCCCACAAGGCGGTGCCTCAGCCTGCCCCTCCCACGATCACCCGTACCCCCACATCCAGCGCCTCCAACCTGCGCAGGTGCCCGTGGCGCGCGTCCCAGGTGCCGTCCTGCAGGTCGCGGCGCACGGCGGTGACCACGCGGTCGACCACCTCGGGAGGCTGGCGGGAGAAGCCCGAGGTCGCGGCGCGGGCGGCCGGGTCGAGGACCCGCTCCGGGTGGGCCCAGAAGGACATGAGCGTGTGGTCGGGGGGGTCGGCCGGGGTCGGCACCACGTGGACCTGCGCGGGACGGTCGAGCCAGGCGACGA
>CALATR010000085.1 GCA_937891875.1 uncultured Pseudomonadota bacterium
CCCTGGTCTCTGGTCCCTGGGCCCACAACGGCGGTTGGAGCTCGATGATATCGGTGCGTTCGTCCGCCTTCAGCGCTCCGAGCATCGTACGGTCTGCGGCCTCGACAACTGCTGCTGATCGCGGTGGGCGCGGTGCCGGACCCCAGGTGGATTCGCCCCGCGCGAAGAGGGCCCCAGGGACCAGAGACCGCCCCTCCACTCCCTCGCTGGAAGCTACGCGACCCTCGTCCGCCACTCCCCCGCTCGAAGCTACGCGACCCCTCTGCACACACCAGGAAAGAAGCCATGATCACCATCGACGGAACCCTCGGCGAGGGCGGAGGGCAGGTGCTGCGCAGCTCGCTCGCGTTGGCGGCGATCACCGGGCAGGACGTGCGCCTCTTCAACATCCGCGCCGGGCGGAACAAGGGTGGGCTGCTGCGGCAGCACCTGACCTGCGTGCAGGCTGCGGCCGCGCTCTGTGGCGCCGAGGTCGAGGGCGCCGGGCTGCGCGCGACCGAGATCGTGTTCCGCCCGGGCCCCATCCGCGCCGGCGCCTACCACTTCAGCGTGGGCAGCGCGGGGAGCGCGGCGCTGGTCCTGCAGACCGTGCTGCCCATCCTGCTCTTCGCCGACGACGTGTCCACCGTGCGCATCGAGGGCGGCACCCACGCGATGTGGGCGCCCCCGTGGCCCTTCCTGGAACACAGCTTCGTCCCTGCCCTCTCGCGCATGGGCGTCGACCTCGACCTGCGCTGCGAGGTGCCCGGCTTCTACCCGGCGGGCGGCGGCGTGCTCCTCGCCACCGTGGCCCCCGGACGCCCCGAGCCCCTCGAGCTGATCCACCGCGGCGAGGTCGCGGTCGACGCACACGCGATCGTCAGCGCCCTGGCCCCGCGGATCGGCTGGACCGAGCTGCGCACCATGCGCGACGCCCTGGGCCTCGGCCGCCACGACCCGCCCCTCGAGGTGGAGCGACCGGTCGGGCCGGGCAACGCCTGCTGGATCACCGCGAGCTTCGACGGAGGCGCCTGCGTGTTCTCGGCCTTCGGTCGCCGGGGGGTCCGTGCCCAGGCGGTCGCGCGGGAGGCGGTCGACGCGTTCCAGGCCTGGGAGCTCGCGAATGTACCGGTGTGCGAGCACCTCGCCGACCAGCTGCTCCTGCCCATCGCGCTGGCGGGGTCGGGCCGCTTCCGCACCACCGAGCCCTCCCTGCACACGACGACCAACGCCGAGGTGATCGCCGCGTTCACCGGCCAGCGCTTCACGTTCAGCCGGGGTGCGGCGCACGACTGGGAGGTCGCACTCGAGCGGTGAGGCCGACCCCCCACGATCGTGGGGGAGGTCCGTGCCGGGGGGCGCGCCCTACCGTGAGGCTCCTCCCTCCTCGAGGTGCCCATGGGCTGCAAGGCCAGATCCCAGGAGCGCGCGCGCCCGGACACCGCTGTCGCTGCGGCCGGCCCCGGTCTCGGCGGTGCAGACAACAGCGCGGTTGCCCAGGATCTTCCGCCATCAGACGCGGGCGACACCCAGATGCTCGACGCGGTGGAGGGCGCGATGGCGCCGCCCACCGAGGCCGCCATGGAGCTCGCGATCGGCGCTCGCTACAAGGCCCACCACGACAAGGCCGTCGACCAGCTCCGCGCCCACTGGGGGGACCTCGGCGACCAGCTCGGCGACGGGCTCGACGGCTGGTGCGAGGACGTCGGCAGCGGCAGGGACGGCATCGCCAGGCTGCTCTCGGCGGCCCCCGCAGACGGGGACGGCGAGGCCGGCGGCACCAAGGTCGACGCGCTGCTGGGAGACGTGTCTGCCGTTCAGCTCGCCGTCAGCCTGTCCGGCGAGCGGCTCACCGTGATCGACAAGGTGCTCAACGACCTCGACGATGAAGACGCGGACCCGACCGCGCCCATGGCCTCGCTGGTGGCGGCGTACGACGCGCTCTCCACCCTGTCCGACCGCTGGACCGAGCCGTCCAAGAGTCTCGCCAGCGCCCTGGCGAAGCAGGAGGAGCCGACCTTGATCGCGGCTCGCAGCCCCGCCCCGGACGACGCCGCCGAGCAGGCGAAGGCTGGGACCGAGGGTTCCGACAAGGCCGAGAAGAAGAGGAAGAAGCGGAAGAAGAAGGCACCGAAGCTGTCGGACGCGGACACGGCGTTCGACGACGTGGTGGAGGGCCTGGGCGAGCTGCGCGGCTGGCTGCGCAAGCCGGTCAAGACCGCGCTGAAGAAGTCCCGCAGGCTGCGTGAGCGCCAGGGTGCGGGGGGAGACGCGGACAACAACGCGGCCCTGTTCGTCCATGGCACCGCCCGGGCACGGTCCGCGCCCAAGGTGAAGCAGGAGCGCGTGGACCGGGCGCTGGCGCAGGTGGAGCTGGGCTGGGATGCGGTGCGCCTGCCGATGCTGTGGAAGCTGCTCGACGCAGACGACGTGTCCGGTGCCCTGGCCGACGACCTCTTCGACGAGGACACCCGCGCCGCCATCGAGGATGCGATCACCGCCCACATCCGCGACGGCGCGCCCGCCAGCGCAGGAGCCCGCGCCGTGCTCGCCGCCCTGGACGGAGGCGAGGGCAGCCTGGACGAGGCCACCCTGGCCAGGCTGGAGACCGATCTGACGGCCTTCATCGCCCGCTTTGGCACCAACCACGATGAGATGGCCGCGAGCGGCGGACAGGCCGCGGGTCAGAGCGAGGCCCTGCAGCACACGGCCGCTCGCCTGGAAGAGGCCCTGGCGCGCGGCAATCGGCTCGCGGTCGAGGTGATGGAGTCGGGCCCGC
>CALATR010000086.1 GCA_937891875.1 uncultured Pseudomonadota bacterium
CCGCCGCCATGGCCCGATCATGGCGACAATCTCCTGACACGGGTATGCTGCGCCGGCTCCGGTCGCGCCCTCCGCCGGACCCAGGACCGTCGAGAACGCCCATGCTCCGCATTCATCGCGCACTTGCCTCGTACGCCACGCTCGCCACGCTGGCCGGGTGTGGAGGACTCACCTCCTACAACCCCGACGGCCGCGTCATCCCGGACACCGGAGACACCTCCGACACCGGGGACACCAGCGAGACGGGCGAGACCGGGGAGACAGGCGAGACCGGAGAGACCGGCACCCTGCCGCTCGAGATCACCGAGGTCGACCCCCAGCACGGCAGCACCGCCGGCGGCGCCGAGGTGGAGCTGGTGGGCGGGCCCTTCGATGGCTCGGCGGAGGTCTACTTCGGCGACCAGAAGGCCGACGTGCGCAACACCGGGCAGACGTGGCTCACCGTCACCACGCCGCGCGGCTCCGAGGGTCCCGTGGCCGTGCGCGTCGTCACCGACACCCACGAGGGCGAGCTGGCGGACGCCTTCACCTTCTGGCCCGACGGGGCCGGCCTGATCGGCACCTACGGCAGCTTCTCCCACACGAAGTATGTCGGCACCTACTGGTCGCTCGACGGCGGGGGCGTGGGAACCCCCGACCCGGTCGCCAGCGCCTCGGTCGCGTTCATCGAGCCCGGCACGCTGGAGTGGTGGCAGAACTGGGCGCCCGGCTTCAACCAGTGCGCCAGCGACTACGAGCCCAGCCTGTCGGCGAGCGTCTACGACCCCGACGTCACGAACATGACCCTGAAGCGCAGCGGCACCTCGCTGAACCTGCAGAAGGGCACGGGCGAGGTCCCGTCGTTCTACTACGTGACGACCGGAAACGTCGCTGCTTCCTACACGAACAGCACTTCCTACACGCTGGAGTCCCGCGGCTCCGCCACCTGGCCGGCCTACGAGATCAACGGCGTGGTCAACACCCCGGGCGTGTTCAGCATCACCTCGCCGGTCGTGACCAACGACACCCTGCCCTACGTGCGGCGGACCAACTTCAACGTCGCCTGGAACGGCAGCGGCGGCGACTACGTCGTCATCCGCGCCATCCGCACCAGCTCCACGGGCACCACGCTCGAGGAGGTCACCTGCGTGGTGGACGACACCAACAGCTTCACGATCCCCAGCAGCGCCTGGAGAGGCTGGTCGCTCGACAACCAGATCCTGCTCCTGGTCGGGCGGGTCCGTGAGCCGGGCGGGGTCGTGCCCTTCAACAACGCCAACAGCGGCATGGTCGGCGTCCAGTGGATCGTCGGGGCCGCGGTGACCCAGTGAGCAAGCTGTCTGCCGAGGCGTCCCGCGCCCTGGACCGCCTGCGTGACCCCGAGGCGAAGGCGCTCACCGCACTCGCCCGCATGGTCGTGGACGAGACGACCGCGACCCCGCTGGCCGAGCTCGCGACCCCGCGCTGGCTCGCGTCCCAGCTGAAGACGGCGCTCGAGGCGGCGACCCGGGGCGAGGCCCTCAAGGGCGCGGTCAAGGAGCGCATGGACCGCGGTCGCGACACCTGGGCCACCGACGAGCGCCCCCTGCGCGAGGTCGTGCCCGAGGAGATCGTGCCCCCGCTGGAGAAGCTGCTGGCGCGGCCGTACACCCCGTCCGAGGGGCTCATGCGCCGGATCGTGCGCCAGCCCCCCGTGCGCGACCTCATCGCCCGGATCCTCGAGGACACCCTGCAGCGTTTCGGGCGTCGCATGCGCGCTCTCGACGAGGGCGCCGGCGGGCTCGGCCTGCGGGCGGCCCGGCGCGGGCGCAAGCTGGGCAAGGGCCTGCTCGCGGTCGCCGGAGTCGCCGAGGCGGCCTCCGATCTGGCCCGGACCCTCTCCGAAGAGGTCGAGCACGCGCTCGAGAGCCGGGTGAAGGCCTTCGTCGGCGAGGCGACCACCCGCGCCGCCGACACGATGATCGCCGACATGAGCGACCCGGAGACCGCCGAGACCTTCGCCGAGTTCCGGGTTGCCCTGCTCAACGAGATCCTGGACACCCCGATCAACGAGCTCATCGCCGAGGCCGAGGGCATGGGCCCGCTGGACGCGCTGGACGTGGTCCAGGAAGCCATCCGGGTGGAGCTCGACCGCGAGGACTTCATCGACCGCGCCGAGGCCCGCATCGCCCGCCTGCTCGAGGAGGCCGGCGACGGCACCCTCGGGGCTTGGCTGGACGAGGTCGAGCTGCGCGACGTCTGGGTCGACACCACCACCGAGCTGGTCACCGCACGCCTGAAGGCCGTGGTGGAGACGGATGCGTTCGTGGCGTGGTGGACGGAGCTGTTCGTGTAGGTGGTTCTTGGTTCCTGGTTCTTGGTTCTTGGTTCTTGGACCTGTCGGCAAGCGCGATCGGGGTCAGGCCGACAGGTGTGACATCCACCGCGCGGATTGGACCGTGGCCAACGCGATCGTCCGTCGCGCATCGGCTTGACGGGGTCAGGCCGACAGGTGTGACATCCTCGGATCGAGGATCGTCGGGGTCAGGACGAGAGGGGTTGCATCTGGCGATGCCAAGGTCCAACCCCTCACGTCC
>CALATR010000087.1 GCA_937891875.1 uncultured Pseudomonadota bacterium
AGTCCTGACCCGGGAGGTGGGAAATGCGTTCGATGGTGATGGCGATGTGCCTGCTCGCGACCCCGGCCATGGCCGGCGAGGTCTGGCTGACGATCGATCACGTGGAGGATGACGCCAGCATCCACGTGGACCTGCCGGCGGTGATCGTCATCGACCCGCAGGAGCCGTGGAAGGCGACCCACGCGGGCCGCCCGGTCGACCTGCGCACCGAGCTGATGGTGATGCGCACCCGTCCGGAGGGGGCGAAGCGGACCTACCACGTCACCACCGACAAGGGTGAAGATGTCCGGGTCGACCTGCATCATCGGCCGAGTCACACCGGTCGGGTGAGCCAGATCGCGGTCACCGCCGGCGACGCGTTCTCGCTGTCGCTGCCGCTGGACCAGGGAGCGGCGATGCTCGACATGCAGTGGCCCGACGGCAACATCACCGGCGACTTCAAGGTGGACCTGTCGGCCAGCGGCCAGGACGACCCACTGGCCAGCCTGCGCGGTGCAGCACCCACGACCCTGCTCGAGATCCGCAGCAAGGACGGCAAGAAGGGCGACGACGCCATCACGATCCGCGTCCAGTAGGTCGGGGACGCGGCGTTCGTGGCCCCGCCGGGCGTCGCGGGCTACTCGCCCGGCGGCACGGAGGAGACGCCCATGACCACCGCCGCCGACGCATCCCACCTGGTGCCCGACGCCGGCACCCGCGCGCCCGACCCGCGGCCGGTCCTCTCGGTCGTCGTGCCCGCCTACAACGAAGAAGACTCACTCGCCCCGCTGCACGCGGAGGTGAGCGAGGTGCTCGACGGAATCGGGGAGCCGTGGGAGCTGATCTTCGTCGACGACGGCTCCAGCGACGCCACGGTCGATCGCATGTTCGCCCTGGCGGACGCCGATCCGCGGGTGAAGGTCGTGAAGTTCGTGCGCAACTTCGGCAAGTCCGCGGCGTACATGGCCGGCTTTGCCGAGGTGCGCGGCCGCATCGTGGTCACGCTCGACGCCGATCTGCAGGACGATCCCAACGAGATCCCCCGGGTGCTCGGCCGCCTGCGCGGCGAGGGCTGGGACATGATCGTCGGCTGGAAGCAGGGCCGCACGGGCAACGAGCCCCACAAGGCCCTTCCCTCCAAGGTCTTCAACGGACTCATCGCCTTCATGTTCGGCCTGCGCCTGCACGACAGCAACTGCGGCTTCCGGGTCATGCGTGCGGAGGTCGCCCAGTCACTGGACCTCTACGGGGATCAATACCGGTTCATCCCGGAGTTTGCCCACGTGAAGGGCTACCGGGTGACCGAGGAGGGCGTGAACCACCGAAAGCGGAAGTTCGGCCGCAGCAAGTACGGTCCGAAGCGCTTCTGGACCGGCCTGCTCGATCTCATCACGGTCCGCTTCATCACCGCCTTCGCAGACCGCCCGCTGCACTTCTTCGGCACCTTCGGGCTCATCCCCTTCGTGCTCGGCGGCCTGCTCGAGACCTACGTGCTGCTGTCGAAGCTGTTCCTCGGCGGCACCTTCCAGGGGCACGTCGGCGCCATCATCATCGGCGTGCTGCTGCTGATCATGGGCTTCCAGTCCGTCATCACCGGGCTCATCGGCGAGATGCTCTCCGCGCAGCAGCGCGCCCGACGCTTCGTGGTCGACACCCGCAGGGAGGTCTGACGTGGCCGACCCCGGGACCTCCAACCACGAGAAGTACACGGAGGGAGCCAAGAATCCGGTGGTCCGCCGCCTCATGCAGCGCCTGTTCGACCGGGTGCGCGAGGTGCTGGGTCCGCTGCACCCGCAGACCTACCTGGACGCCGGCTGCGGCGAGGGCCACTCCATGATGGAGCTCAAGGCCCTGCTGCCCGAGCGCGTCACCGGCTTCGACCTCAACCCGGACGCGGTCGCCTACTGCCAGGCGCAGCACCCCGAGGGCTCGTTCACGGTCGAGAACATCTACGAGCTCCCCTACGACGACGACAGCTTCGAGGTCGTGCTGTGCATGGAGGTGCTCGAGCACCTCGATCGGCCGTCCCAGGCGCTCGAGGAGCTGACCCGGGTGTGCAGCGGCACGCTGATCCTGTCGGTGCCGTTCGAGCCCTGGTTCCAGCTGGGCAACCTGGCGCGCGGCAAGTACCGCGAGCAGTGGGGCAACCACCCCGAGCACGTGCAGCACTGGGGCCTGCGCAGCTTCGAGCGCTTCGTGGCCGCCCAGCACGGGCTGACCGACGTGACCGTGCGCGAGGCGTGGCCCTGGATCGTCGCGACCGCGCGCGTGCAGGACCGGTGAGCGACACCGACGCGCCACCGAGCGAGCCCGAGGCGCCGGTGAGCCAGCCTGACGCGCCGCCGAGCCTGCTGCGACGGCTGTGGAAGGTCGCCCGGGCGGCCCTGCCGATCGTCGGGCTGGCCGTGGGGCTGGGCATCCTCTTCGCCCTGGTGGACGTACGGGGCGCGTGGAATGCGCTGCTGTCGGCGGACCCCTGGTGGCTCGCGGCAGCGGTGGGCCTGGCGATCAACGCGAGCCTGATCGTGGCGGTGAAGGTGTGGGCGATCGTGCGGATCGTCAAGCTCCCCCGCTCGCTCCGGCAGACCTGGTCCGCGGTGATGGCGGGCGTGACCCTCAACGCGGTCGTACCCGGCCGGGGCGGGGATCTGATCCGGGCGGTCTTCCTCACCCGCGAGCCCGGCTCCTTCCCGCTGCTCCTGGGCGCCGTCCTGGTCGAGCGCCTCATCGACATCGGCACCATCGGCCTGCTGGTGCTGCTGACCGGGGTGGGGCTCGACTGGGTGACCCTGCTGGCCCTCGGGGTCGTGTGCGCCGCCGTCGGGGGCGCGACCCTGCTCGCCGTGCTGGGACCGCGCTCGCCCATCCGGCCCGACCTCGGTGAGCGCGTCGCCCAGACCGCCCGCCGAGCGCTGTCCCGCTGGCCCTACCTGCTCGCGTCCATCGTCCTGTCGCTGCTGGCCTGGGCCAACAACGCCGCCCTCATGCTGTGCGCCATGCGGGCGGTGGGCGTCACCGTGCCGACCCTGCCCGCCCTGCGCGCGAGTGCGTTGTCCATCCTCGCGGGCATCGTGCCCGTCTCGATCAGCGGCATTGGAACCCGAGATACCGTACTCGTGCTCTTCCTGGACAGCTATGGCCAGGGCGATGCGCTCGCTGCTGCCGCGCTCATCTACACGGCCCTCGTGTACTGGTTCCTCGCGCTGGTCGGCGCGGCGGCCCTGGGCCCGCAGTCGCTGCGGACCGTTCGTCGATTGGCGGCGTCCCGACGGAAAGATGCAGCCCCCCCGACGGGTTGACATGTTCTTGATGATGGATCCCCGCCGACGAGCGTCTCAGAGTACCCGGGGGTTGACGTCTTGCATGACAGGACGTGGCTTCCACC
>CALATR010000088.1 GCA_937891875.1 uncultured Pseudomonadota bacterium
AGGCGTCGAAGGCGTGCAGGCGTACGACGACCAGGGTCGCACCGAGCGCGTCGAGCACCGCCTCGCACAGGGCGGGCTCGCGGCGATCACGACAGGCGAGCAGGGCGGCGATCCGCGCCAGGACGGTGCCGAAGCGGATCTGGGCCGCCACCGGGTCTACCGCGTCGTCCACGCCCAGGGTGAGCGCAGCAACCCAGGCGAGGCCGCGCTCGGTGCCCTGGGGCAGGCGCTCGGCGAGGCTGACGACGGCGGGCGCGGTGTGGCGCGCGTCGATCGCCGCCAGGGTGCGCGCGGCGCGGGCGTCGTCGTGGTCCTCCATCCGCTCGACCAGGGCGTCGACCGCGACCCGCAGCGAGAGCGGATCGAGCAGGCGCAGCTCCTCGACCGGGTAGCGATCGTCGCGGGGACCGAGGGTTCCCAGCGAGGCGAGGAAGCGCTGCAGCGCGCCGGGGATCACGCGTCACCTCGGCCGATGGCCAGGTAGGGGTGGTCGCCGAGCGCGGGCTCGAAGCTGGCGTTCGTGGCGTCGGCCATGGCCTGGGCCTGCGCTTCCTGCTGCGCCCGCCCCAGCTCCACCCAGTGCGCGTCGGCGGCTGCCCGGGCCGCGTCGACGTCGTTGCCGCTGTAGAGCGTGCCGGGGAAGTCACCCCCGCGCTTGCTCTCGTCGAGGCTGCGGTCGGCGTGAGAGACGGCGGCAGCAGCGTGGAAGGTCGCCACGTCAGCCATGGCGAGCCCGGTGCCCTGCAGGCCCGCCTCGACCGCCGCACTCTCGATCGAGCCCCAGATGTTGTCCGCGGTCGCCTCCGCACCGATGCAGACGTGGATCCTCTTGCCACCGCCGGCGACCTGCTGGGACACGGCGCCGGCGTAGGCGCGGGACAGCGCCCCCCACAGCTGCACGTCCCAGTCCATGTGCTGGTGGTCGATGCTCGGGATGCCGTCGAGGAGCGTGCCCACACCGCTGGTCTCGAGGGTGAGGTCGCAGACGGACTCTGCGAGGGTCTTGCCTTCCCGCTTCGACCAGAATCCGAAGGACGTGGCCCGGCTGAACTGGGAGTCCGAGTAGTTCGTGAGGTCTTCGACGAAGTTGTTGAACGCGTCCATCGCCGCGATGAAGTTCGGCGAGTCGAGCGGCACGGCCCAGCCGACGGCCTGGCTCTTGGCCTCCGCCATGTTGGCACCGCTGTTCCAGGTCGCGTTGCACAGGTTCTCCCAGGCGACGCGGGCCTCGTTCATGATGTTGCCGCGGTCGATGTTCTGCGGCAGCTTGGCGAGCAGCGCGATGACGCGCTTGCGGAAGGTCGGCCAGTAGGGGTGGTCGAAGTACTGCCCGTTCTGGACGAGCTCGCCGCACTCCATCCCCTCGAGCGCCCGGTCGTCCCGGCCCATCTGCTCGACCTGGAAGGCGTTGCTGATCTGGTCGGTCTTGACGTCCAGACCGGGGGTCCGGTCCGTGTCCTTGGCCTGCTGGCTGTCGGCGCTCAGCTGGCCGCCCTGTCTCGTTCGCCCTGGCATGACTCCTCCTCGGAAGCTCTGCCAGGGATGTACGACCGCCCAGGGATGGCGTCGGCTTAACGAGGCTTAATCAGCACTTTGGGCCGGTCGGACCGGACGATCGTGTTCGGGTGGACCGAACGATCTACTCCGGCGGGTTCGCCAGCAGCCCGTCGGCGGTGCGGTAGGCCGCGCTCTCGGTGCCCGATCCGGTGTAGCCCTGGACGATCCTGCCCTTCTGGTCGATGAGCACCATGAAGGGGATGCCGCCGGTGTAGACCCCGCTGCCCGCGAGGCCGCTCTGCAGGGAGTTGTCGACCGCGAAGACCGGGAAGGTCAGGCCGTACTGGGAGCGCCACCCCGCGAGGAAGGACGAGTCGGTGATGCCGCCGCCGCGGGAGTTGTCGTCGATCATCGCGTGCAGGGTGATGAAGCCGTCGAGGCGGCGCTCCTGATAGGCGCGCTCCGCGGTCACCGCGACGGCGCGACAAGGTCCACACCAGCCGGCGGAGAGGTCGACCAGGCGGACGTAGCCGGAGAACTGGTCCAGGGTGATGGCGCGGCCGTCGGCGTCCTGGCCGGTGAAGTTGGTCAGCACGTCGCCCAGCCCGTAGCCGCGGGTGCCGGTCGGGGCGTCGGCGCTGAAGTCCGGCCAGCCGTCGCCCTGGGGCCAGTCGAAGCGGTTCGCGCCGTCGGTCTCGGCGTCGAACTCCTCGCCATCGTCCCAGCCGTCGCCGTCGGTGTCCGCCACGTTCGGATCGGTGCCCACGTCCAGCTCGTCCGGATCCTCGAGGCCGTCGCCGTCCGGATCGGCCTTGGTCGGATCGGTGCCCTCCTGGAACTCGAACCCGTCGTCCAGCCCGTCCCCGTCGCTGTCGACGACCAGGGGGTTCGAGCCGAGCTCCATCTCCATGCCGTCGGCGAGCCCGTCACCGTCGGTGTCCGGGTTGTTCGGGTCCGTGCCCAGCGAGGTCTCCACGGCCTTGGTGAGGCCGTCGCCGTCCGCGTCCGAGTTCCCGCCCTCGCAGGCGACCAGGGCCGCCAGCGCTACGCACAACATGATTCGCATGGTCGCTCCGATGATGCCGCAGCGTACGCGAGGCGGCGGCCGACCGTCCATGGCGGAGTCTGACGCGCCTTCGACTAGGGTGGTCTGCGAGGGAGCCCTCATCGGATCCGATGTTTCCAAGAGACCCGGAAGGCGCTTTGTCGCGCTGGATGCCTGGCGCGGGATCGCCGCGCTGATGGTGATCGCCTACCACCTGCCCCTCACCGCGGCCGCACCCCTGGGTCCGCTGTGGCAGCACGGCTACCTCTTCGTCGACTTCTTCTTCGCCCTGTCCGGCTTCGTGCTGGCCTGGGTGTACGGCGAGTCCCTCCGTGACCGGCGCAACCTGGGCCCGTTCCTGTGGCGGCGCCTCGCCCGGGTCTACCCGCTGCACCTCGTGACCCTGCTGCCCTTCGTCGTCGTGGTCGCACTCGGGCTCATGCCCGACGCCTTCCGCGCCGCGGACCACCAGTGGTCGGATCTCGGCTGGTCCGCCACCCTGCTCTACGGCCTGGAAGACCTCGGGCACGGCTGGAATGTCCCGTCCTGGTCCATCTCGACCGAGTGGTGGAGCTACGTGCTGTTCGCGCTGCTGGTGCCCCTGGGTCGGACCCGGATGGCGGCGGTGATCGCGGTGGTCGCGGCGATCGTGCTGGTCGTCCGCTGGGAGGGGCTCATCGCCGCGGCCAACATCGAGCGCACCGCGCTGGGCTTCACCCTGGGAGTGCTCGCGCGGGATGTCTACCGCGCCCTCGTCACCCGCTGGTCCCCCGCAGGCGCCACCGCGCTCGAGGTGGCGGTGGTCGCGACCACGCTCGTCGGGGTGATGGCGCTCGGCGGCACCTGGGCGGAGTGCCTGCTACCGGTCCTCTTCACCTGCGCGGTCCTGGTCTTTGCCAAGGGACAAGGCGCACTCTCCCGCGCGCTATCCGGCGGCGTGGGCAAGGCGCTGGGCCGGTTGTCGTTCGGGGCCTACCTGCACCATCACTTCGTCGTGCTGGTCGTCACCTGGGCCGCGATCGAGCTCGGGCTGGTCGTCGGCCTGACCCGGCCCGGCCAGGCCCTGCCCGTCGCCGGCGGCCTGCCCGAGCTCCTCGGCCTCGCTGCGGTGGTGTTCCCGGTGACCATCGGCCTCGCCTGGCTGACCGAGCGCACCATCGAGCGCCCCCTCTACCGCTGGGCGCGGGCGCGGGTCGGGCTGCACCCGGTCCCGCGGCGGGCAGACCCGACCCCGCCGGAGTGATTCCAGTCCACCGCGGCCGGCTCTCGCTCGCACCCTGTGGTCTCATGCGCGGGCGACCCGTTCCCCGGAGCCCCCATGGCCCTGCGCATCTGTCCGCTCTGCGAGGCGACCTGCGGCCTCGACGTCACCCTGCAGGACGGCCGGGCCGTCAAGGTCCGCGGCGACCGGGAGGACGTGTTCAGCCAGGGCTTCCTGTGCCCCAAGGGCGCCCGGCTGCACGACCTGGACGCCGATCCCGACCGGCTGCGCGCCCCCCTGGTCCGCCGGGACGGCGCTCTGGTCGAGACCTCCTGGGACGAGGCGCTCGCCCGGGTCGCCGCCCTGCTGGAGCCGGTCTGGAAGGCCCACGGCCGCGACGCGGTCGGTCTGTACCTGGGCAACCCGAACGTGCACAACCTCGACGCCTCCCTGTGGACCCGGGCGCTGATCAAGGCGGTGCGCACCAAGAACCTGTTCACCGCGTCGACGATGGACCAGATGCCCCGCCACGTCAGCTCGGCGCGGATGTACGGCCACCCCGACAGCATCCCTGTGCCCGACCTCGATCGCACCCGGCTGCTGGTGGTGTTCGGCGCGAATCCGCTCGAGAGCCACGGCAGCCTGGCGACCGCACCGGACTGGCCCGGACGCCTGCGCGCCCTGCAGAAGCGCGGTGGCAGGCTGATCGTGATCGACCCGGTGCGCACCAAGACCGCGGAGCTGGCGGACGTGCACCTGGCCATCCGGCCGGGCGCCGACGCGTTCGTGCTCGCGAGCCTGGTGAACGCGGTGCTGCGCTCGGGACGCGCCCACCCCGGGCCGCACCTGGCCGGCTGGCAGGACCTCGCGGCTGCGGTCGCCCCCTTCAGCCTCGACGAGGCCTCGCGCCGCAGCGGCCTGCCGGTCGGAGCGCTCGAGGCGCTGGTCGAGGATCTGCTCGCCGCAGACGCCGCCGCCGCCTACACCCGCCTCGGGGTGCACGCCGGCCCCGACGGCACCCTCACCTCCTGGCTCGGCGACTGCCTGTCCGCCGTCTGCGGGCACCTGGACGCGCCCGGCGGGCTCATGTTCCCGCACACGGCGACCCACCAGTCCCGCCCGACCCGGGCCTGGGTCATGGGACGACGCCACAGCCGGGTGCGCCACCTGCCCGAGGTCCGCGGCGAGCTCCCGGTCGCCACCCTCGCCGACGAGCTGCTGGAGCCTGGCGAGGGCCAGCTGCGCGCGCTGATCTGCATCGCGGGAAATCCGGCCTTGTCCGCACCGGATGCCGAGCGCATCGACCGCGGGCTCGCCGGGCTGGACGCCCTCGTCGTGGTCGACCCCTACCTCAACGAGACCGCCCGCCACGCCCACGTCGTGCTGCCGCCGCCCCCTCCCCTGCAGCGTCCCCACTACGACCTGGCCTTCAGCAACCTCGCGATCCGCAACCTCGCCCGCTTCTCCCCCGCGGTGCTGCCGCTGGACCCCGCCCTGCGCCCGGAGTGGCAGATCCTGGCGTCCCTGACGGCGATCGCGTCGGGCTACCCGCCCCAGACCCCGCCGGCGATGGTGGACGAGGTCGCCCTGGGGCAGCTGCTTTCGGGCCTGCTCGCCGATCCCACCAGCGCCCTGCACGGTGCCGATCCCGAGGAGCTCAAGCGGGAGATCGGCAGCACGCCGGGCGTGGAGCGCATGCTCGACCTGCTCCTGCGCGCGGGACCCTACGGACTCACCCTGCAGGACCTGAAGGACGCCCCCCACGGGATCGACCTGGGCCCGCTGGAGCCGCGCCTGCCCGACGTGCTCGCGACCCCGTCCGGCAAGGTCGAGCTGGCCCCCGAGCCCTTCGTGCACGCGCTCTCCGCACTGGCGCGGCCACGGCCGGGCGCATCCCTGGTCCTGGTCGGCCGTCGCCACGTGCGCTCGAACAACTCGTGGATGCACAACGTGCCCAAGCTGGTCAGCGGCAGCGACCGCTGCACCCTGTGGGTCCACCCCGACGATGCCCGCCAGCGCGACCTGGTCGATGGCTCCCGCGCCCGGGTGCAGTCGGCGATCGGCGCGGTGGAGGCCCCGGTGGAGATCACCGACCGCGTGCGGCGCGGGGTGGTCAGCCTGCCCCACGGCTGGGGCCACGGGCTGCCGGGCACGCGCATGGGGGTCGCCGCGGCCCACCCCGGCGTGAACACGAACCGCCTGACCGACCCGGCGCCGGTGGACCCCCTGTCCGGGAACGCAGTTCTGAACGGAATCCCCGTGGAGATCGGCCCCGGATGACCGACCGCGGCACGCTGCAGCTGGACGAGGTCCAGGTGGATCTCGGCACCGGGGTCGTCACCCGCGCGGAAGCGGAGGTGGCGCGCCTGTCCACGCGAGAGCTGGCGGTGCTGGAGGCGCTGATCGAAGGCCAGGGCCAGGCAGTCGCGCGCACCGCGCTGGAGGCGGCCGCCGGTGGCCACGGACGGGCGGTGGATCACGCGGTGCGGCGGCTGCGCGCCAAGATCGAGTCCGACCCGCGCGCCCCGCGCTGGCTTCAGACCCTGCACGGGGTGGGCTACCGCCTGCGCGCCACGACCTCCACTCCCGACCCCACGCCGAGCGTGGTCCGCCGCCCCGCGCTGGTGCTCGGCGACCGGGTGATCGACCTCGATGCGTGCGAGGTGCGCGGTCCGGACCGGGCGACGCTGACCACCCGCGAGGTGCAGGTCCTGGGCGTGCTCGCCGAGTCGCGCGGACAGGTCGTACCCACCGACGCCCTCGAGCGCGCGGTCTGGGGGCCTCGGGTGCGCGGACGCCACGCGGCGCGGGTCGTGCAGCGGATCCGGACCAAGATCGAGGTCGATCCGTCGCAACCCCGCTGGCTGCGGACCGTCCCGGGCGTGGGCTACCTGCTGGACGCCGACCCCCGGGGTGCCCCCCGCGAGCCCGACGCGCCCCTGGTCGGCCGGGCGGCGCTGCTGCGGACCGTGGCGCGGGATCTGGCCGACCGGCGCCTGGTGACGCTGACCGGACCCGCTGGCGTGGGCAAGTCGCGCCTGGCCCTGCGCATCGCCCGTGAGCACCGGGGTCCGGCCCAGGTCGTGCCCCTCGCGAACGCCCTGGCCCTGACCGACGTCGAGGCCGCCGTGGCCGACGCGCTGGGCATCCGGGGCCCGCTGTCCGCCGCCCTCGCCGGCCGTCCCTCCCAGCTGCTGGTGCTCGACCACGCGGACGCCGTCGCCGGGGTCATCGACGACCTCCTCGGCGGCTGGCTCGACGCCGCCCCCGAGCTCTGGATCCTGCTCACCTCCCGCCGCCGTCCGAGCCTGCCTCGCGGGGCGGTGCACGACCTCCCGCCCCTCGCTCCGGAAGCCGCCGCGGAGCTGCTCCGCCAGCGCCTCGGTCCCACCGCCGATCCCGCGCTCGTCCAGGGCCTGGTGGATCGCCTGGACGCCCTGCCGCTGGTGCTGGAGCTGGCCGCGGTGCGCGCCGCGCCCCTGCCCACCCAGGACGTGCTCGACCTGCTGGACGAGGGGCTCGCCCTCGGCGATCTCCGCGGCTCCCTGGGGCGGGTGCTGGACAGCTCGTGGCAGTCCCTCGATGCCCGGCTGCGTCAGGCGCTGATCGACCTGGCCTGGGCCCCCGGCCGCTTCGACCGCGCCGTGGCCAGCGTGCTGGTGGACCTCCCCCCCGCCGACACGGTGCTCGTCCTGGGCGATCTGGCCGCTCGCTCCCTGATCTTCACGGATGCACACGGCAGCTACGACCTGTACGCGGCGGTGCGCGAGGACGCCCGGGACCGGGGACCGTCGGACGCCTCGAAGCGCCTGTGCGACTGGCTGGTCGGAGAGGTGCCGGCCTGGATCGAGGCGGCCCGACGGGGTCAGCTCGACCGGGTCCGCGCCCGCCGGGACCTGCTGCGGGAGGTGGCCCGACACGCGCGCGGTCGGCAGGCGGTGGTGCTGCTGGAGGGCCTGGCCGAGGCCTCGGGCGACGCGCGGGAGCCCCTGCTGTGGAGCCGGATCGACGCCCTGCACGCCGAGCTCGACGATCCCGCATGGCGAGCACGAGCCCGGTGCGTGGCGGCGTGGTCGCTGTACGGCCAGGGCGAGCTGGACGCGGCGGACGCCCAGGCGCGCGCGGGGCTGGCCGAAGGCGAGGGCGTCATGGAGGCCTGGGTGGAGCAGCGGCTGGTGCGCTGCGCCGGGCTCGTCGCCTACCGCAAGCGTGGGGCCGGTCAGGCCGAGCTGGAGCGGGCCGCCGCCCTCGCCGCCGACGCCACCCCCTCGGTGCGCGCCGACGCCCTCACCTCCCTGGGGGTCCAGGATCAGCGCGATGGTGCCCTCGACCGCGCCCTCGCCACCCAGCGCCGCGCCCTCGCCCTCGCCCGCTCCGGCCTCGATCCTCGGGTGCGCGGCCGCGTGCTCACCAACCTCGGCTTCCTGCACACCCGCCGCGGCGAGCCCGGCCCGGCCTCTGACGCCCTGCGCGAGGCCGCCGAGCACGGCTCACTGGAGGTGCCCCTGCACCTGCGCAACGCCCCGACCAAGCTGATGAAGCAACTCGGCTACGGCGAGGAGTACCGCTATGCCCACGACGAGCCGCATGCCTATGCGGCGGGCGAGACCTACCTGCCGGACGGGATGCCCGAGCCGGGCTGGTACCGGCCGGTGCCGCGCGGGGTGGAATCCAAGATCGCCGAGAAGCTCGCCTTCCTGCGCAGCCTCGACGACGAAGCCGGCGGAGTCTGACGACAAGGAAAAAGCCCCACGATGGGCTGGC
>CALATR010000089.1 GCA_937891875.1 uncultured Pseudomonadota bacterium
CCCACCCGCATCGGCGATCCCACCCGCGCGCTGCCGCCGTTCCAGGACGGGGTGGGGGTCTTCTTCGCCGCCTTGAACGCCGGAGATCGCAGCCTCGCCCTGGACCTGCGCCACCCGTCTGCCCCCGCGGTGCTCGCCCGGCTGCTGCCCCACTACGACGTGCTGGTCGAGGGCTTTCGCCCCGGGGTGCTGGAGGCGCTCGGGCTCGGCCCCGACGTGCTCGCCCAGCGCGTTCCCCGCCTCGTCGTCGCCCGTCTCTCCGGCTTCGGCCAGACCGGTCCGTGGGCATCCCGGGCCGGCCACGACCTCAACTACCAGGCCCTCGCCGGGGTGCTCGCCATGGCGGGCCTGAACGCCGACGGCGCGCCCCATGTGCCCCCAGTGCAGGCCGCCGATCTCGGCGGTGCCCTGCTCGCGGCGTTCGGCATCGTCAGCGCCCTGCTGGCCCGCGAGCGCACCGGTCGCGGGCGGGTGCTCGACGTCTCCCTCGCCGAGGCCGCCCTGTCGCTGGTCAGCCCCCACGTCAGCACCCTGACCGCCGAGGCGCGCCCCGCCCGACCCGGCGGTGAGCTGCTCACCGGCGCAGTCCCGGTCTACGGCACCTACCGCTGCAAGGACGGGCGCTGGATCACCGTCGGCGCCCTCGAGCCCCGCTTCCAGGCCGCCCTCGCAGCAGAGGTCGGCCCCATCGACCAGGCCGCCCTGCGCGAGGTCTTCGCCACCCGCGACCGCGACGACTGGGTCGATGCGCTGGAGGAGGCCTGCGCCGCTCCGGTCCTCGACCCCGGCGAGCTCGCCGATCACCCCCAGCTGGCCGCCCGCGGTGCGGTGCAGCGACTGGGCCGCACCACCTTCGTGCGCCCTCCGCTCGCACCGGCGGACTGGGCGGTGGGCGATGTGGCGAAGCTGGGACAGCACAGCGCCGAGATCCTCGGTGAAGCAGGCTTCTCCGCCGAGGATCTCGCCGCGTTGCGCGGGTCTGGAGCGGTGCGGTGAGCCTGTGGGGCTTCGAGCTGCAGCTGGGATGGCGCGAAGTGGCCGCCATCACCCTGGCGCTGGTCATCATCCTGGATGTGGCGGTCTTGCGCGCGCTCTCGGACAAGCCACGTTAGCCGCGCCGCGAACGCCCTCAGCGCGAGGGTCGCAAGCCCCGAGGTTCGCATGTCCGACGCCAACGCCAAGGTCCCCTTCATGAAGATCGTCCAGTTCGTGCTCATCGGCCTCCTGGTCGGCGGGCTCGCCGGCGCTGGCTTCGCAGGGTGGGTGTGGTGGCAGGGCCAGACCGAGCTGGGGGCGATGCAGGTCGCGAAGACGGACCTCGAGAACCAGCTGCAGACCCAGGGCGACGTGCACAAGAAGGAGCTCGAGAAGCGCGATCGCACGATCGCCCGCCTCGAGGCCCGCGCGGACATCGCCCGGGCCCTGACGGAGCTCGATCGCCGCAACTTCGGCACGGTGGGCGACAAGCTCGAGGAGGCGTCGAAGCACCTGGAGGGCGACGCGGACGCGGCCAGCCTGCAGATGGCGATCGGCAACGTGGAGGTCGCGCCCAGCGATGATCTGTCGGGTGCGCGGGAGCAGATCCTGGGGCTCGCAAAGCAGGCGGACGAGCTGCTGAAGTAGGCGGGCGCCGACAGGAGGCTCTGCTGCCGGATGACGGAGGTAGGAGCTGCTCAGCGTGTCGTGGCGGGCCGGTCTCTGGTCCCTGGTCTCTGGGGCCTGGTGCGAGCGGGGAACGCCGACCGGCACCGGCAGCACTCCGCTGCGCGCTCCCTGACCCGCAGCGCATTCAAGGGGCGAGCACGCCAGCGACCGTGCCGCCACGAACGCAAACGCGCAGGACCGCTGGTTCTCGCCAGCGACCACCCGTTCGCAGAGGGCCCCAGAGACCAGCGACCAGAGACCGCCCTTCCACTCCCCCGTTCGCAGCAACGCGACCTCGCGCCAGAGCCACTCGAAACTCGAGACTCGATCCTCGAAACCTGCTGCTCCCCGCCTACTTCCCGACCCCCAGCAACCCTTCCTTCAGCCGCTTCGTCGGCGGCTCATCCCCAAGGAACAACCCCCACAGTGCCCACATGAACGGCCGCCCCTCGATCCGCGCCACCTCCCGGCCGTTCACCGAGACCAGGGTGCCGACCCCGGGCACGTAGTCCATGACCACCCGGTCGCCCTTCTCCATGTCCCGGTCCATCGCCTGGAGGAACCTGCGGATCGGCTCTTGCAGGCCCTCGCTGCGGCCGACCTTGTCGAAGCCCTCCGAGAAGGCGCCGGTCATGGCGTCGCGGGGGGTCTTCTTGAAGACGAAGTCCATCGTCAGGCGCTTCGGGAGGTCCTGGCGGATGAGGGGCTCGGCGTCCGTCTCCGGCTCCTGGACGTAGAGCGCGCCGACGTAGACCGTGACGCCCAGCTTGGAGCGCTCGCCGACCCCGTTGAGCTTGAGCCGCCGACCGCCGACCGTGGCGCGCCGGGGGATGGAGACGCCCTGCAGGGTGAGGTCGGTCAGGCCCTGCTCCTCGGGGAGCGTCGAGCGCACGACCGTGGGCGCGCCCGGGGTGATGGTGAACGGCGCTCCGGCGAAGGTGTAGTCGCCAGCGGGCAGGTAGCCGTCGAAGCGCTTCTCCGCGGACAGCTGCTCCCGAGCGAAGACGATGGCCTGCTGGGCGTCGGGCCGGAAGGGGGTGGCGGCGGCGTCCAGAGCGCCCTCACCCGAGAGCTGGACCCGTCCGAAGGTTGCGGAGAGGTCTTCGATGGCACCGGCCAGGGCGGGATCGTTCTGGCGGTACTGGGCCTCGACCAGGCGGGCCATCCGGGACATGACGTCGCCCCGGTTGCGCGCGGCCTCGGCGGCCAGGAGCAGGGTCTCGCGGTCGACCCGGTAGCCCTGGTCCACCAGCTGATCGTAGGTGCGCTCCACCCCCTGCCACACGTTCTTCTGGGCGAGGGAGTGCATCTGGGCGACGAGGCGCTCCTGCTCGGCGTCCCGGATGTCGTCGGCGAGGGCGGGCGGGGCGAGCCACAGCAGCGTCAGCAGGGGGATCAGTCGGGGCAAGGGGCTCCGAGGGGCCAGGGGAGAAGGCAGGGTATCAGGAACTACGGCCCGCAGCGCACCCCCCGTGCGCGTGCCCTCCCTCACACAACGGCGGGCCGGTCGCCGCATCCCGGTCGAACGAGCGGGGCGCATCATCGTCCCACCCTTGCCCGCGTGTTCGCAGCGACTACGCTCGACGCAAGACCCGATACCTGAGGACACCTGCAATGGCCTTCGACAACCCCGCTGGCAGCGACTCCGCGAACCTTCCCGAGGTCCTCGACGTCCCGGTCCTCGCCATTCGCAACACCGTGATCTTCCCGGTGCTCGCCTTCCCGATCAACGTGGGACGCCCCAAGTCCGTTCGCGCCGTGGAGCGCGCGCTCGCCACCGAGGACAAGCTCCTCGGCATCCTGGCCCAGCGCGACCCCAAGACCGAGGATCCCGGTGAGGACGACCTCTACGAGGTCGGCACCGTCGTGAAGATCCTCAAGATGGTCAAGGTGCCGGGCAACAAGCTCTCGGTCATCATCCAGGGTCTCGCCCGGGTGAAGGTCGACAAGTGGGAGGAGGACTCGGGCCACCTCAAGGCCAGGCTCCGCACCTACCAGCCCGACGACACCTCCGCCGAGGACGTGGGCGAGCTGATGCGCAACCTGCGGGAGCTGGCGCAGAAGATCATCGACCTGTCGCCGCAGATCCCGGCGGAGGCCAGCTTCCTGGTGCGCTCCATCGACGAGCCGGGCGTGCTTGCCGACATCGTGGCTTCCAACCTCAACATCCCGAGCGAGGAGAAGCAGGATCTGCTCGAGACCTTCGAGACGCGCGAGCGGATGGAGAAGGTCATCGCGGTGCTCAACAAGGAGCTGCAGGTCCTGGAGCTGTCCAACAAGATCCAGACCGAGGTCAAGGGCGAGATGGACAAGGCCCAGCGGGAGTACTTCCTGCGGGAGCAGCTCAAGGCCATCCAGAAGGAGCTCGGCGAGGTCGACGAGCGCCAGGAGGAGTTCGAGGAGCTCAAGCGCAACATCAAGAAGGCCAAGATGCCCCGCGAGGTGGAGAAGGTGGCCTTCAAGGAGCTCAAGCGCATGAGTCGCATGAGCCCCGGCGCCGCCGAGTACACCGTCAGCCGCACCTACATCGACTGGCTGACCGAGCTGCCCTGGTCGATCACCTCGGACGACCGCCTCGACGTCAACGAGGCCGAGAAGATCCTCGACTCCGACCACTACGGGCTCACCAAGGTCAAGCAGCGCATCCTCGAGTTCCTCGCGGTGCGCAAGCTCAAGTCCGACATGAAGGGCCCCATCCTGTGCCTCGTCGGTCCGCCCGGCGTCGGCAAGACCTCGCTCGCCAAGTCCGTCGCCAAGGCGCTGGGCCGCAAGATGGTCCGCATCAGCCTCGGCGGCGTGCGGGACGAGGCCGAGATCCGCGGTCACCGCAAGACCTACATCGGCTCCATGCCGGGCAAGGTCATCAAGGGCATCAAGAAGGCCGGTACCAACAACCCCGTCTTCGTCCTGGACGAGATCGACAAGCTGGGCAGCGACTACCGGGGCGACCCGTCCTCCGCCCTGCTCGAGGTCCTCGATCCGGAGCAGAACGACACCTTCCAGGACCACTACCTCGACGTCACCTTCGACCTGTCGAAGGTCCTGTTCATCGCGACGGCGAACGTGCCGGACACCATCCCCGGGCCACTCCGCGACCGCATGGAGATCATCCGGGTCGCCGGCTACACCCACGAGGAGAAGCGCCAGATCGCGAAGAACTACCTCATCCCCGAGGTCCTCGAGGAGCACGGCCTCACCGACGAGATGATGCAGATCACGCCCCCGGCGCTGGACAAGATCATCGAGAGCTACACCCGTGAGGCCGGCGTGCGCTCGCTCAAGCGGGAGCTCGCCGCCCAGGCGCGCTGGGTTGCGAAGGAGATCGCGTCCGAGAACCGCAAGCCGCCGATCATCGTCGACGAGGAGCTGGTCGAGGAGATCCGCGGCCCGATCCACTTCTTCAAGGAGGTGGCGGAGCGCACCAGCGTGCCCGGCGTCGCGACCGGCCTCGCCTGGACCGCGGTCGGCGGCGACATCCTCTTCATCGAGGCCACGAAGATGAAGGGCAAGGGCGGGCTCACGCTCACCGGCTCGCTCGGTGACGTCATGAAGGAGTCGGTCAGCGTCGCCCGCAGCTACATCCGCTCCATGGCGGGCGAGCTCGGCATCGGCGAGGAAGCCTTCGAGAAGCTGGACCTGCACGTGCACGTGCCCAGCGGCGCCATCCCCAAGGACGGCCCGTCCGCCGGCGTCACCATGATCACCGCCATGACCTCGCTGCTCACCGGCCTGAAGGTGGATCCGACGGTCGCGATGACCGGCGAGATCACCCTGCGTGGCGCAGTGCTCCCGGTCGGCGGGGTCAAGGAGAAGGTGCTCGCCGCCCACCGCGCCGGCATCAAGAAGGTGCTCCTGCCCGAGAAGAACAAGAAGGACCTGACCGAGGTTCCCGACGAGATCAAGCAGGAGCTCGAGTTCGTCTTCTGCAACCGCATGGAGCAGGTCCTCAACGAGACCCTCGGCGAGGACAACCTGGCCAAGGTCAAGGCGGACCTGGAGCTGGCCAAGCAGGCCAGCACCAACGCCGAGGCCAGCGGCGGAGAGGCCCAGGCCTGATCTCGGCACGGCGCCTGCCCGACGGCCTCAGCGGTCGTCGGGCGCGCCCTCCACGATCCGCACCACGCCGGCGGATCCGTCGACCTCCACGATCTGCCCGTCCTTCAGCCGGCGCAGCACGTCCGAGATGCCGGCCACGCAGGGCTTGCCATACTCCCGGGCGACGACCGCCCCGTGCTGCAGCGACCCGCCCACCTCGAGCACCACCGCAGCAGCGTTCACGAACAGCGGGGTCCAGCCGGGATCGGTGGTGTGGGCGACCAGGATGTCGCCGGGGCGAACGGGCTTCTCGTCGGGCTCATGCAGCACGACCACCGGCCCGCGCACGACTCCGCTGGAGATCGGCGAGCCGACCAGCTCGCCGGGCTTCGCGTCGCCGCGGCTGGGGCGCAGGATGCGACCGCGGGAGTCGATGATCGCGGGGAAGGCCGTCACGTGGCGGCGGAGCAGGTCCAGGAAGCGCGTGTTGTCCGCCCGGCGGGCCCGCAGGTCCAGGTCAGCGTCGGCGTCGGCGGCCTCGAGGTCCTCGAGGGTGAGGTCGAGCACGTGCTCGGCGTGGTCCAGGCGGCCGGCGTCGACCAGGGCCTGCCCCTGGACCAGCAGCCGCTGCCGCGCCAGGGCGAAGAGCATCAGGTAGTGGTGCTTGGGGGTGTCGCGGCCGCCGCCGAAGAGGTCGAGCCAGGTCCAGGCGCGGTCGAGCAGGAAGCGCCGCAGGGGGCCGACCGCGGCGCGCACCTCCGCATACGCAGCCTCTCGGGCGGCGATCCGCTCTGCGTGGGCCTCGGCGGGGTCGAAGCCGTCGGGGTCCATCGCGCACAGCTGGCGCAGGGCGAGCACGGGCCGGTCGCGGTAGCGGGGGGTGCCGAGGTCGACCTCGTGGGGGCCGCGCCAGCCGTACAGCCGGACGAAGTCGTCCCACGCGTCGAGGAACTCGGCAGGGAGATCGCGGGCTTCCAGGCGCTCGGCGAGGCGTTCGGGGTCGGCGCGATCGGCCGGGTCGAGGAGATCCGCCATGCGCCGCAAGGCCACGCCCATGTCGACCACCACGTTGCCGGCGAACCCACGCGCCAACGCGTCGGCGAGGTGGGCGAGGCGCTTGGGCACCAGGGCCTGGGCGAGGCCGACGCCGACCATCGAGGCCATCAGCGGCGGCATCGTCTGCTCGATCACGTGGTGGATGACCGGCACGCCCTGCTCGGCGAGGAGCTCGGCGCCGGTACCGTCGAACGTGCGCTCGCGCCAGGACTGCTCGAAGGCCTGCTGGGCGGCGAAGAAGCCCTCGGCGGCTCGGCGCGGGGACAGGAAGGCGCGGAGGAACGCCCGGATCAGGCCTCGCGCCCGCCAGACGATCCGCGGGTAGGCCAGCAGCATGGGCAGGCTGACCCAGGAGGGACGGCGCTCGGAGCGGTAGCGCCTGCCGTCGACCTCGCGCAGGGTGCGCGCGACCAGTGCATCGGTAGACTCCAGGTTCATCGCCAACAACTTCGGTGACGAGAGCCAGAGCACGTTGGACAGGTCCTGGTACATGCGACCGCCCTCGAGGACCCACAGCTCGTCGCCGGGGCCGATCTGGACGGGCAGCTCGCCGATGTAGGCGCGGATCAGCAGGCTGCCGAAGCGGGCGAACCAGGACTGGCCGATGGGGGAGATCGGCGCGTTGATCGTGAGCCCGCCGTTGAGCGCGAGGTCCTGGTACAGGCGACGCCGGGCGCCCGGTGCGGTGACCATGCTGGCCGGGAGCGGCACCCAGGTCGTGATCGGGCGGGCCTGCAGCAGGTGCAGGGCGCTGTCAGCGTACGCCCACTCGATGTCGACCGGGGCGCCCGCGTGGGCCTCGACCCGGGAGATCAGCGCCGTGAGCTCGGCGAGCTGGGCATCGGTGAGGGCGGGCTCGCTCGCGCGGTGGCCCTCGAGCAGCTGGTGCCCGCCGTCAGGTCGCAGCTGCAGGGCCTGCTGCTTCTCTCCGATCCGCCGGGTGAGGATCTCGCCGGTGACCTTGTCGACGACGAAGTGGTCCGGGGTGACCGCCCCCGAGACCACGCTCTCGCCCAGGCCCCACGCCGCGTCGAAGACCGCGTGGTCGTAGTCGTTGTCCAGCGGGTCCAGGGAGAAGCCGACCCCGGCGCAGGTGCTGTCCAGCTGGTGCTGCACGACCACGGCAATTCGCGGATCGAGAGGGTCGAAGCCGTGCTCCCGCTTGTAGACCAGGATCCGCGGGTCGAGGCTCGACGCAAAGCAGGTGCGGACCGCGTCCAGGAGCCCGTCGGCGCGCACGCCTAGCACGGTCTCGTACGCTCCAGCGAAGCTCGCGCCCGCCTGGTCCTCCTCGGGAGAAGAGGATCGAACGGCAAGAAGGCCCGGAGCCTCTCCCGCGGCGACCCGGAGCGCCCGCTCCTGGGCGGGGGAGGGGAGCAGGGTGCGAGCCGCAGCCTTCACCGCGGCGCCGACCGTGGGCCAGTCGGCGGGATCGGCGTCGACCAGGGCCTGCCAGGCGGTCGTCTCCCGGAGCTCGGCGAACCAGGGCTCGAAGAAGGCAGTCGTCAGCACCGCACCCCCGGGCACCGGGAAGCCCGCCCCGGCGAGGGCCATCAGCGAGGCGGCCTTGCCCCCGACGGTGCCGACGTCCGCGGCCTCACCGTCCGTGAGCGACCGAACCAGCCCACTCATGCCTCACGCTCCTCGCGCCAGCGCGCCAGCAGCAGGGGGAGCTCGCGCTCGAGGAAGGTGTAGAGCGAGGCGATCTGTTCGAGGCGGTCGGCCTGCTCGGGCTCCACCAGCTCCAGGCCCTGCCGGGCGAGGTCGGCGAAGCTCACGATGCCCTGCACCCGGCGCACCAGCTTGTGCTCGATGCCCTCGACGGTGAGCGCATAGTGGGTCGCCCGCTCGCCCGGCACCGGCACCACCTCGATGGAGCCCGACGTGAGCAGCAGGCGGGTCATCGTGCTCACGCTGGCCTTGCTGGCGCCGAGATCGTCGGCCAGCTGGCGGGCGCTGCGGTGGGGCGGGTCGCAGATCATCAGCCAGCCGACGATGCGACCGGCGATCCGGGGCAGCCCCTGGGCCTCCCAGTAGAGCGCGACATCCTCGACGTAGGCGGCGTGCCGTGGGTCCAAGACCACCTCCTTCAGTCTGTCTAGTCAGTTCAGTTGTGACTGAACAGCTGGAATCCACCCACCCGGCGTCCGCCCCCCCATGCAGCCCGCCCCGGACCGGTTACGGCCCGCCTCCGGTCGAACCTGTGGCCCACGGGATCTACATGAACCTCCGTCCCTTCTCCCGCGTGCTCGTCGCCAACCGCGGAGAGATCGCCGTCCGCATCGTGCGTGGCTGCCATGAGCACGGGGTCGAGGCCGTAGCCGTCTACTCGGACGCCGACGCCGACGCCCTGCACGTTCGCCTCGCCGATGACGCCGTGCACATCGGCCCTCCCGCCTCCGCGCAGTCCTACCTGGTGCACGACAAGGTGCTGGATGCTGCGCGGGACACCGGCTGTGACGCCATCCACCCCGGATACGGATTCCTCTCGGAGAACGCCGAGTTCGCGCGGAAGGTCATCGAGGCGGGGCTGGTCTGGATCGGGCCGCCCCCCGAGGCCATCGAGGCCATGGGCAGCAAGACCGCCGCGCGCGACACGATGATCGCCGCGGGCGTGCCGGTCGTGCCCGGTACGACGGAGCCCCTGGCCAACGAGGACGCGAAGCGGATCGCCGGTGAGATCGGCTACCCGGTGATGCTCAAGGCGGCGGCAGGCGGCGGCGGCAAGGGCATGCGCCGCGTGCACTCGGAGGCGGACCTGCTCTCGGCCCTGGCCAGCGCGCGGTCCGAGGGCGCCAAGTCCTTCGGCGACGACGCGGTCTATGTCGAGAAGCTCATCGAGAAGGGCCGCCACGTCGAGATCCAGGTGCTCGCGGACGGACACGGCAACGTGGTGCACCTGTTCGAGCGCGACTGCTCCATCCAGCGCCGGCACCAGAAGGTCTTCGAGGAGGCGCCCAGCCCGGTGCTGCCCGAGGACACCCGCGCCGCCATGGGCGAGGTGGCCTGCAGCGCCGCCCGCGCGGTCGGCTACGTCGGCGCCGGCACCTGCGAGTTCCTGCTCGGCCAGGACGGCAGCTTCTACTTCCTCGAGATGAACACGCGGCTGCAGGTCGAGCACCCGATCACCGAGGCGATCACCGGGGTGGACCTGCTCCGCGCCCAGCTGTCCGTGGCTGCCGGTGAGCCGCTCGCGTTTGGCCAGGACGACCTCGCCATCCGCGGCCACGCGGTGGAGTGCCGGGTCTACGCCGAGGATCCGCGGGCGAACTTCCGCCCCGCCCCGGGCCCGCTGCACCTCTACCGCGAGCCCACCGGCCCGTTCGTGCGGGTCGACAGCGGCGTCGTCGAGGGCATGGCCGTGCCCATCCACTACGACCCCATGGTCGCCAAGCTGGTCGTGTGGGGACGGGACCGCCAGGAGGCGCTCGACCGCTGCCGTCGCGCGCTGCAGCACTACCGCATCGTCGGGATCCCCACGTCCATCCCGTTCTTCCTGGCGCTCTTCCAGGACGCGGGCTTCCGCGAGGGGATCTACGACACCGGGTTCATCACGGCGGAGTGGCTGACGGCCAACCTGGACGCACCCACGGACGAGGCGGTCGAGGAGGCTGCGGTGGTCGCTGCCATCGCCGCGTTCGAGGACGCGATGAAGAAGCAGCCGGCCTCGGCGAGCCAGGCCTCCGGCAGCGCCTGGGTGCGCTCGCGCTCCTGGTCGACCACCTACTTCGGTCGCTAGACCCTGCACTCTCGGGAGACGACATGGAGATCGAGGTCCGGATCGACGACGCGG
>CALATR010000090.1 GCA_937891875.1 uncultured Pseudomonadota bacterium
CACCCGGGCGATCACGTTGCGGACGGTGTCGGCGATGTGGGTCGGGTGCAGGCGGGTGCCGTGGAAGGCGCTGTTGACGATGGTCGCGTCCAACAGCTCGGCGATGGGCTTGATGCCGCGCTCGGCGGCGGTGCTGGCGTGCTCGAGCACGACGGCGTTGGCACCCATGCCCAGGATGAGGCCGTGGCGGCGGGCGTCGAACGGCAGGGCGGTCTCCTCGACCACGTCGTTCGTGCTGGCGGCACCGGCGGCCATGAAGCCACCGCCGATCCAGCGCATGAGGTTCTCGTTGGTGACGTTGTCGGCGCTGACCACGATGACGCGCTTGCAGCGGCCGACCCGGATCCAGTCCTGGGCGATGGCGACGCCCTGGGTCGCTGACGCACATGCGGCGTTCACCGCCGTGTTCGGGCCGCGCGCACCCAGCAGCTGGGCCAGCTGGCTGTGACCCATCGAGAGGATCTTGAAGATGAAGCGCCGATCGAAGCGGCCCTCGCCATCGTCGCCGTTGTTGCCCAGGTACTCGATGAGGCTGTCGTAGCCGGGGAAGGCGGAGGCGAAGATGATGCCGGTCTCGTCCTGGAGCGCCTCGGGCAGGGCCCAGCCGATGCTGATCCGCTTGCCGCTGGCGGTCTCCTTGTAGACCTTCTGCAGGGGGATGCCGGCGTCGCGCAGGGCCTCGTAGGCGGCGGCGATCGCGAGGCGGGTCGTGATGTCGTACGCCTGCTTGAGCTTGGCGGGAACGCCCCAGTCGTCGAGGTCGAAGGGACCCGGCTCGCCGGCGAGGCGCAGCACCTGATCCTCGGACTCGACCGCGACGAACTCGCCCTGGCCGGTGCTGGGGTCCTTCACGAGGCGCACCAGGCCCAGGTCCATGAACAGCTTCGTGCGCTCGCCGATGTGGGTGATGCGGTTCTCGCCGTGCAGGATGCGGGCGAGGTTCTCGGGGTGGAAGATGCCGGCCTTGCCGGGCAGGCCGACGCTGGCGCCGGTCGCGACCACGGTGGGCCAGGCACCCGGACCGGGCATGACCTCGGCGGGCACGGCATCCTGACGAGCTGGGGCCCTCGGGGCACGCGCAGCACCGGAGTCGGGCACGGGAGCGGCCACCTGAGGAGCGGGCGCGGGCTGGACCGGGGTGGGTGCCGCGGCACGTGCGGCCTCGAACGCCGTGTTCAGCAGGGTCTGGATGCTGGGCATCACCGCCTGCACGAAGGCGTCCGCGTCGTTCGTCTGCAGGCCGGCCTGGGCGGCGCGCTGTACGAAGTCGCCGATCGCGTCGGCGCCGACGGGGGGCGCGGCGGCGGGCAGCGGGGCGGGCAGGTCGGGCTCGGGCACGGCGGGACGGGTGGCGCCCATGCCCATGTGGTCGGCCGCCCAGTGGATGAGCGAGCGCAGGCTCTTGTGCTGGTCGAAGCGGAAGTCGTCCTCGCGGGGGATCCCGTAGGTCTCGCGCACGACGGCGAAGATCTCCGCCTGCTTGACCGTGTCGATGCCGAGATCCGCCTCGAGCTCGAAGTCGAGGTCCAGGTCCTTCGGGTCGTAGCCGCTCTTGCTGGCGACGATGCGGAGGATGCCGTCCTTGACGTCGGGGGTGGCCTCGGTAGCCTGCTCGACCAGCGCCATGTGGGCGGTGACCGCCTCGGTGGTGGCGCGGCGGGGCTCGGGGGTGGCGAACAGGTCGGGAATGCCGTCGCCAGGCTGATGACGAACCGGCATGCCCGCAGCCAGCAGTCCGGCCAGGGCGTCGCGGAAGGTCCACACGCCGCCGCGCTTGGGGTGGTTCGTGTAGTAGGCGCGGTGGGGGCGGCGCTTGAGGATGGACACGGCAAAGCCGGTGAGGGCGCGCTTGGGGCCACACTCGACGAAGATGCGGGCGCCGTCCTCGTACATGCGCTCCAGCTGGGCGGTCCACTCGACGGCCGAGCTGATCTGCGAGCCCAGGGTGTCGATGATGTGCTCGACCGCGTCAGGGCCGCTCGGGTAGTACTCGCTGGTCACGTTGGTCGTGATCGGGCGGCGCGGGGGCTGCAGGCCCAGGCGGCGCAGCACGTTCTTCAGCGGGTCGCTCGCCGGCGCGACGATGGCGCTGTGGAACGCGTGGCTGACGGGCAAGCGGTAGACCGTGATGCCGCGGGCGCGGAAGCGCTCGACCGCCTCGTCGACCGCGTCGGACGCACCTGCGATGACGGTCTGGCTGGGGCAGTTCTTGTTCGCGGCGATGACGTACCCGGCGACCTCGGCCAGCACTTCCTCGACCACGTCGATGTTGGTGGCGATGCCGGCCATCTTGCCCGGATCATCGAGCTTGATGCTGGCCATCTCGCGACCGCGCGTGCTGACGGCGAGCAGGGCCTGCTCGAACGTCATGATGCCCGCGGCCACGGCGGCGCCGTACTCACCCAGGGAGTGTCCCGCGACCATGTCGGGGTAGACGCCGTAGCTGGCGAGCAGGCGCAGGATCGCGATGTCCAGCGTCAGGGTCGCCGGCTGGCTGTACTCGGTGCGCCGGAGGGTGAGCTCCTTCTCCTCGGCGTCCTCGCCGTCCCGGAGCATGATGTAGTCGGTGATCCCCTTGCCCAGGGTGGGGATCAGGATGCGGTCGGCCTCGTCGAAGGTCTGCTGGACCAGGGGGTAGGCCTGGGCGAGGTCGAGGCCCATGTCGAGGTACTGGCTGCCCTGTCCGGTGAACAGGAAGGCGACCTTGCCGTCGACCGGCACATCCTCGAAGTAGATGCTGCGGGCCCGGAGCAGGTCGGGGTTCTGCTCCTTGGTCACGACCTTGATGGAGCGGGTCAGCTTGGACTTCTGCTCCTCGACGGTCTCGCTGGCGGCGGCGATGCGGAAGGGATCGCTCGGGTTGAAGGGCACGCTGCGGCCGGCGGCGAGCGCCTCGAGGCGGGCGATGAGCGTCGGGCGGTCCATGGCGGACGTGGCCCAGACCCCCTCCGGGAGCGGGCGCTCGACGATCTCGACGCGGGCGGGGAGCTTGTCGGGGACCTCGGCGGGAGCGGCCTTCGCGGCGGGCCTGGACGGGGCCTTCGCGGCGGCCACGGGGGCCGGCGCCTCGGGGATCACCTGGGCCTGGGTCGGCGCAAACGCGGGGGCCTCGGCCAGGATCTGACCGGCGTACTCCTCGAGCACCACGTGGAAGTTGGTGCCGCCAAAGCCGAAGGCGGACACGCCGGCGCGGCGCAGGCCGCCCTTGGGACGGGGCCAGGGCTCGGTCGCGGTCTGCACGCGCAGGGGCACCTGGTCGAGATCGACGCCCTCGCGGGGCTTCTCGTAGCCGAGGCTCGGGGGGAAGACGCCGTCGTGCAGGGCGCGGGCGGCCTTGATGACCGCGGCGGCGCCTGCGGCCGACTTCAGGTGACCGATCATCGACTTGACGGAGCCCACGCGGATGGGTCCGTTGTCCCCGCGCTTCCCGCTGCCGATGAACTCGGACAGGGTCTCCAGCTCGACCGCGTCGCCCACCTTGGTGGACGTGCCGTGCGCCTCGATGAGGTCGACGCTGGCGGGGTCGACGGCGGCCTCGGCGTAAGCGCGCTCCAGGGCCAGGCGCTGACCGATCGGGTTGGGGGCGGTGATGCCCTTCCCCTTGCCGTCCGAGCTGGCGCCGATACCGCGGATGACGGCGTAGATGGTGTCCTCGTCGCGGACGGCCTCGTCCAGGCGCTTGAGGATGAGCACACCCGCGCCCTCGCCCATGACGAAGCCGTTGGCGCTGTCGTCGAAGGGAGAGCTGTGATCGGGCGAGAGTGCCCCGATCTTGCAGAACTTCACGTAGGTCGGGATGTTCATCGAGCGGTCGGAGCCGCCGGTGATGGCGAGGTCGATGTCCCGGTCCTGCAGCGCCTTGACCGCGACCTGCAGGGCGGCGAGGGAGCTCGCGCAGGCGGCGTCGGTCGTGAAGTTCGGGCCGCGCAGGTCGAAGGCGTTGGCGATGCGGCCGGCGATGACGTTCGCCAGCTCGCCGGGCATGGAGTCCTCGTCGATCTCGGGCAGACCCTCCTTGTAGGTCTTCTCGAGGTCAGCGAGCAGCTGCTCGCGCTGGGCCGTGGGCAGGGCCTTCAGCACCTCGCTGGACGCCATCTTCTCGCGGATCTCGGGCCAGCCGAGGCGCAGGGCGTAGTCGTCCTTCAGCTCGCCGCCGAGGCTGTTGCCGAAGATGACGCCGCAGCGTTCACGATCGAAGGGCCGACCGTCCTTGTCGCGGCGGTCGGTCTGCAGGCGCGCGTCCTTGAGGGCGTCGTAGACTGCATGGAGCGCTATCTGCTGAACCGGGTCGACCTGGCGGGCCACCCGCGGCGGGATGCGGAACCGCTTGCTGTCGAACTCGAAGTCCCGGATGAAGCCGCCGATCTTGGTGTAGGTCTTGTCGGGGACGTCGGGGTCGGGATCGAAGTACAGCGCCGGATCCCAGCGATCCCTCGGCACCTCGACGATGGCGGAGACGCCCTCGGTGATGTTCTTCCAGAAGTCGCCCAGGTGGTCGGCGCCGGGCATCAGCGCGCCCATGCCGATGATGGCGATGGCGGGGGCTCCGGCGGGGGCTTCGTTGGCGGGCATGGGGGTCTCCGGGGCGACCGCTTCGGGGGCTGCGGCTGGGGCAGCCGGAACGGCGGTCGGGGCGGGCGCGGCAGGGCGCTCGGGTGCACTGTCGGGAATGCGTTCGGCAAGCGGATGGGCGGCGAGCAGCGCTGCGCGGGCGGCCTCGAGGTCAGACAGGCCGGTGATGGCGCCACCGAGGGCGAGGGCGGCGGGTGTACGGGCCAGGACCGGGCGATCGAGCCAGGTGGCGATCTCCCACAGAACGGCGCTTCCAACTCCCTGATCGCTGCCAGCAACCGTGCCGGCGGAGGCGAGGGCGCTGCCGCTGTGGACCTCGTGGCCGGACGGGGCTGCGGTCGCGGCGGCGATCCGACGGGGAAGCTCGTGCACGGCGGTGTGGTAGGCGCGCAGGACCCCGGCGAGGGTGCCGTGGCGCTCGGCGAGTCCGGCGGCGAGCGCGATGCCCTGGTCGACCAGCCAGAGGGCCTGACCGAGATCGCCGCTGGACCACAGGGCGGCCTGCAGGGCGAAGGGATCCTCGCCGGCGAGCAGGCGACGGAGCACCGGGCTCGTGGGGGCATTTGCGACGCGGAGCTCGCCGACGACGCAGGTCTGCTCGTCATCAGGACGCTGGAGCACCCGGGCGAGGGCTGCGGGCAGGCTGAGCTCGGCCACACCCAGAATCGCGCCAGCCACGCACACGCCATGGGCGCCCAGGACGGCTGCGACCGCGGCGGTGTGGGGGCCGACGCCCGCGTCCAGGATCACCTTGCCGGGCTCGGGGCAGGACGCGAGGAGCTCCAGGCCGTCCCGCTCGCCGTGGAGGCCGCCCGCTTCACGACCACGCAGCCAGATCCCCGCATATCCGGAGGGCACCGGCCGGGGCACGACGGTCTCTACCCAGGTCGGGCGGTCGAGCACGGGGGCGCCATCCTCGGCGAGGACGACAGGGCCGCTGCCCGGAGCCGGTCGGCCAGGGCGGATCCGCACCCACGCGCCATCGGGCACGGTGTCCGGCGTGTGCACCGTCGCGTCGATGACGGGCACACAGCCGCACTCGAGCACGAGTCCGGCGAGGTGGGCGGCGTTGGCGGGCAGGAGGACGTGGACGCCCAGGTCCATGCAGCGCTCCGGGTACGTGGGGAGGGGAGGTTAGCAGCGCAGGCCACGGGCTTCACACGTCACTTGACGGGTGAATCGCGCCTCACCGGACCCTCGCCAGATCCACCTTCAGCCGAGCCACCAGGTGGTGCCGCGCGTCTGACCGGTTCGATAGACGATTCCGAGCTTCTCCAGCTCCAGCAGCTCCTGCCGGATCTGGAGCATGGGTGCATCGAGACGTTCCGAGAGGGTCTTGGATTTCGCACTCTCCAGCTCCGCCAGCAGGTCCACGAGGCGCTCGGTGAGGGGCTGGGTCGGATCGTCAGCGGGCTTGATCGGCGCGGGCTCGGCGGGGGGCTCTGCCGGTCGCGGCTTGTGGGTCGCGCTCCGGCGCTTGACCTTGCCCTGCACCCCGGTCTGGAACCCGCTCCAGCGGCTGGTGGCGCGCACGCCCGGGTACTCGACCGGATCGCCGAAGGCAAGCTCCAACGCCGCACTCGAGCCGGCGGCATATAGCGGCTCGAGGGTGGTGCCCAGCTCGGCGCGGCCAGGGGGCGGTCCGAGGGCGTAGACGCCGGGTCGGGCCTCCTCGTGGGCCTCCACGCGCAGCTTCAGCGGGGGCAGGGGGGTGGGGCTGATCCACCAGTCCTCGTCTTCGGGCGGGGCGGCGCCGGACTCCTCGCGGGCGGTGTGCAGCGGTCGGGGATCGCCCCAGGCACGGCGCAGTCGGGCGAGGAGCTGGTCGCGGTTGAGGCCGCGCAGGGTCAGCAGCAGGAAGGGGTCGCCGTCGAGCGCCTCGGAGATGACGTTGTGCACGGCGGCCATGTGACCGCACGGCATGTGGAAGTCGCCGCAGTCGCACACGCCGTCGAGCTCGCCGAGGGTGGGCAGGAGCGGCAGGTCGCGCTCGCCGAGATCGCGGATCAGCTCCTCGGGCAGGTCGCCTTCGAGCATGGCGGCGATGTCGACGAGGTGCAGGAGCATGCGGGAGACGACGCGCCCCCACTCCTCGTCCTCGAACACGCGCACCCGGATGGTCACCCGGTGGGTGTTCCGGTTGGTGACGACCTCGGCGCTGGCGAGCCCGGGGCTGAACCACAGGTCGCGGACCCGACCGCTGCGTGCCAGGGTGCGGCCGCGGGCAAGCTGGGCGTGGTGGGTGGGGCCGAGCTCGTCGAAGATGGCCATCCAGCTCTCGGCCGCCCAGCCCTTGGGCCGTGCCGACGCGACGATGCCGTCCTTGGGGGCGCTGAGTCGCGTGCTCATCGCTCGTCCTCCACGACGGCATCCTCGCCCAGGCTGACGAGTGCGCGCAGGGCGTCGTCGTCGAGCTCGGTGACCCAGCCCTCGCCCGAGCCGACCACCTGTTCGGCCAGCGCGCGTTTCTCCTCGAGCAACGCGTCGATCCGCTCCTCCAAGGTCCCCTGCGTGATCATCTTGTACACCTGCACGTTGCGGTGCTGGCCGATGCGGTAGGCGCGATCGGTCGCCTGGTCCTCGACCGCGGGGTTCCACCAGCGGTCGTAGTGGATGACGTGGGTGGCGCGGGTCAGGTTGAGGCCTGTGCCCCCGGCCCGCAGGCTGATGATCAGCACGGGGGCTGCGTCCTCGTCTTCCTGGAACGCGTCGACCATGCGCTCGCGCTCGTGGGCGGCGGTGCCGCCGTGCAGGAAGGGGGCCTCCATCGAGAAGGTGTCGCGCAGGAAGGTCTTCAGCCGCTCTCCCATCTCCCGGTACTGGGTGAAGATCAGGGCGCGGTCGTTGGCCTCGGTGATGGCGGTGATCAGGTCGCGCACGCGCTCGAGCTTGCCGGAACGCCCGGCCAGGGGCCCGCCCTCCTTCAGGTAGTGGTCGGGATGGTTGCAGACCTGCTTGAGCGCCGTGAGCATGGCGAGGACGCGGCCGCGGCGCTCGATGTCCTCCGCCTCGCGGATCCGCTCCATCGACTCCTCGAAGACCTGCTCGTACAGGCGGGCCTGCTCGGCGGTGAGCGAGGTGTAGTCCTTGCGCTCGATCTTGTCGGGGAGGTCGTCGATGATGTCGGGATCGGACTTGAGCCGGCGCATCAGGAACGGCGAGACGCCCAGCCGCAGCTGGTTGGCGAGGTCTTCGTCGCCGAACCGCTCGATGGGCACGGCGACGTTTCGGTGGAACGCGCGCCTGGGGCCGAGCAGGCCGGGGACGAGGAACTCCATCAGCGACCACAGCTCGTCGAGGCGGTTCTCGACCGGGGTGCCGGACATGGCGACCCGGTGGCGGGCGCGCAGTCCACGGGCAGCACGGGCGCGCTTGCTGTCGGGGTTCTTGATGGCCTGGGCCTCGTCGAGCACGACCACGTCCCAGTCGAACTCCTCGAGGTCCTCGGCGTCGCGGGAGAGCAGGCCATAGGTCGTGAGCACGACGTCGTGCCCGCGGAAGCGGCGAGGATTGCGGTACAGGCCGTGGTAGCGCATCACCTTGAGATCGGGCGCGAAACGCTTGATCTCGCGGGTCCAGTTGCCGAGCACGGACGTCGGGCAGACCACCAGGTGGGGCTTTCCAGTGCGGCCGCGGGAGAGCAGGTAGGCGATGAGCTGCACGGTCTTGCCCAGGCCCATGTCGTCGGCGAGGCAGGCACCGAGGCCGAGGCGGCCCAGGGTGACGAGCCAGCTGAAGCCGCGATGCTGGTAGGGGCGCAGGGTGCCGACGAAGCCTTCGGGGACGGGCGTCTCGGGCGGATTGCGCAGGGCCTCGATGATGAGGTCCAGGCGCTGGTCGGCGACGACCGGAATCCCCTGATGCTCGCCGGTGAGCACGGCGCGCAGGGCGGCGGCGCCGGGGAGGGTGCCCTCTCCGGTCAGGTCGGTGGGGAGCTTCTTCACCTCGGCCGGGTCGAGCAGGACCCACTGGCCATCGTGGCGGACGATCGGGCTCTTCTTCTTGATGAGGGCGTGGAAGGTGTCGCCGTCCACCTGGCGGTCGCCGATGGTGACCTCCCAGCGGAAGGTCAGCAGGCCGTCCAGGCTGATCGCGCCGTCGGCGTCGGTGTCGGGGACCTCGATGCGCATCCGGGCACGCAGGCGGCGGCTGCCGGCGGCCTCGAACTCGGCGGGAATCCGAACGACGAAGCCTGCTTCTCGCAGAGCTGGCGCCCCCTTGGACAGGAAGCTCCACGCCTCGTCGGCATTCAGCATGAGGTCGATCGGACGCTCGCCCTGGAGCGCCTTGCGCAGCGGGCCCCAGGTGCGGCTGGCGCGGGCGAGTCCTCGGAGCGCGTGGTGGGCGGGGTGCTCGTGGGACTGCCCGCCGAGCTCGATCTCCGGACCGGCGTCCCAGGCGGCCTCGATGGGCACGCTGGCGTCGGCGTCATGACCGGCGACCAGCTGCAGCTTGAGCGGGAAGCTGCTCCCCCGGCCGCGGGGCAGGCCGAGCTTGAGGCCGAGCACGACCGCACCGGCATCCGCTTCGTTGGACCAGGCGCGGAGCAGCTCGGGGATGGCCTGGTAGCGGGCCTCGCGCAGCTGGAAGGAGGCGTCGGGCCCCCGGAGGGACTCGCCGAGGTCGCGCGCCCAGCCACGGGCGGGGTTGGGCCAGGTCTCGGTCCGGTAGAGGGTGTCGATCGTGCGATCGACCCAGCCGCGCACGACCCGGCGGGCGGTGGGCAGGGTCACGGGTCCGCGGTCGTTGAGCGGCTCGGCGCGGGACCAGGCGGGCAGGGCGGCGGCGATGTCGTCGAGGGAGCGGCGGTCCTCCTCGTGCATGAAGAGAGCGCGCCAGCGGGCCTCCCCGTCGATGACGGTGGGCACGGCACGCTGGGCCGCAGCCAGGCGCAGGCCGAGCTTCACCGCGGCGGCGAGGCAGCGGACGCCGTCGCTGACCTTGGCGTCGCGGGGCAGATCCACCATCATCGGCACGAGCTCGGCGAAGTCCACGTCGAGACCGTAGGTTCGCCGACGCTTGTAGCCCTCACCGGGCGACGCGAGCGGGCGGGTCGCCCCTTCTCCGGAGAGGCGGAGCAGCAAGGGCAGCTCCCTCCCGGCGGTCACCTCGAGGGGCTCCTCGAGCGACCAGAAGAACACTCGACCCTCGCTTGTCCACGTGGTCTGCACCTGGGGCAACGAGATCCTCCCGCGGGCCGCGTCGGCGACCCCAGTGTTTCGATGATCTGCTCTCTGTCAGGCAGATACACGACACCGCGCATCGTACTCGCCTTGTGTCGTCGGTCGGCGCGCGTCGTGGACCCGGGTCCGTAAAGAGCGTGTCAGGAGCCCGTCGGGTACGGAGTTGACGCACCGTTCAGGATCGGGGTCGGGGAGCGACCACAGGCGATGTCAATTCGACACGGGTGGAGCGGGACGCCGGGCGGAAGCGATCGCCGTTCCGCCGAGGTCTTGCGCAGGCACCCGTCGGGGCAGCGAGGAACGCTAGAAGTCGTCCTCGTCCTCGTCCTCGTCCTCGTCGTTGTCGTCGGCGACCTCGTCCCACTCGATGTTGCACAGGCGCTCGAGCAGGCTGACGATCTCCTCGCCGGTGTACTCGAACTCGTCGTTCGAGGTCATCTCGGACTCGAGCACTTCCTTGAGCGGCGCGTCCAGCTCACCCTCTTCCTCGAGGCTGATGAGGATGTCGTCGATGCCGTTCTCATCGGCGTACAGCTCGAGTTGCTCGATCACGAAGTCCACGATGGGCTCCGCGTCGGGGGTGTCGTTGTAGGCCTCGAGGAGCTCGTCGAGCTCGTCCACGAGGTTCTCGCGGAACTCGTTGTCCAGGATCATCTGTCGCTCCGGGGGAGGGCGGAATCGGGTGCTAGCACCCTCCACGCGGCCCTTCAAGGCGGTTGTCGATCTGGGGTGGGGAGTGGACGGCCAGAGTGTGCCAGACGGGTCTATGCACAACCAAGCTACCCCTCGTCCCAGGTCGCGCTAACGTGATGCCATGTTCACCGATGACCTGCTGAAAGCTCTCCCGAAGTCCGATCTGCACTGCCACCTCGATGGCTCGCTGCGCATCCCCACGCTCATCGAGCTGGCGCGCGAGCAGGGGGTCAAGCTGCCCTCCGACACCGAGGAGGGACTGCGCGAGCTGGTGTTCAAGGAGTCGTACCGCGACCTCCCCGAGTACCTGCACGGCTTCGCCTACACCTGCGCGGTGCTCACCGACCTGGAGGCGCTCGAGCGGGTCTCCTACGAGCTCGGTCAGGACTGCCTCGCCGAGGGCGTCTGCTATCTGGAGGTCCGCTTCGCCCCCCAGCTGCACGTGCGCCCCGGCATCACCGTCGCCGACGTGCTCCAGGCGGTCGACCGGGGCCTCGATCGGGTTCGCCGCGAGCACGAGAACTCCCCCGACGTCAGCGAGAAGGGCCACCCGCCGTTCCGCTATGGGCTCATCACCTGCGCCATGCGCAACTTCAGTGCCGGATTCTCCCCGTACTACGCCAACCTCCTGGATGTGCTGGGCAAGCACTGGTCCATGAAGGACGTCTACTCGGTCGCCTCGCAGACCCTGGTCCGCGAGGTGGTCGACGCGCGCGATCGGCTGGGCATCCCGGTGGCCGGCTTCGACCTCGCGGGCGCAGAGGCGGGCCACCCGGCCAGCGATCACGTGCAGGCCTACGCCTACGCCCACCAGCACTTCCTCAAGAAGACCGTGCACGCGGGGGAGGCCTACGGCCCGGAGAGCATCTTCCAGGGCATCACCCTGCTCCACGCCGATCGCGTCGGCCACGGCACCCACCTGTTCCGGACCGACATGGTGCAGAGCAGCGATCCGGTCCGCTACGTGCGCCAGCTGGCCGAGTACATCGCTGACCGGCGGATCACCCTGGAGGTCTGCATCACCAGCAACCTCCAGACGCTGCCGGAGCTGCGCCGGGTCGAGGATCACCCGCTCGGCCGCATGATCGACGAGCGCCTGTCCTGCACCCTGTGCACGGACAACCGTCTGGTCTCGAGCACGACCGTGAGCCGCGAGCTGCGCCTGGCGGCCGACGCCTTCAAGCTCCGCCCCAGCCAGCTGCGCAACCTGGTGCTCCACGGCTTCAAGCGCAGCTTCTTCGCCGGCTCCTACAAGGAGAAGCGCGCCTACGTACGCCAGGTCATCGACCACTACGACACGGTCGCAGCCGAGCACGGGGTTCCGCGGGTCCAGCGCGGAGATTTCGTCTAGCGGAGGTCCGGACCGCGCAGCGAGGCCGGAGGCCCGCTAGAACGCCGAGATCGTCCCGCGCAGCGGGACGACCGAAGGGGCCGTAGCAAGGCAAGCCGCGCGAATGGCACCGCCACGAGAGACGCCGGAGGCGGATCGAGTGGGAGAAGGTGTCCTTCGCGTGGTTTGACGCAGCGTTCTGCGGTGGCCATCCGGCCATCCGGCCATCCGGCCATCCGGTCATCCGGCCATCCGGTCATCCGGCCATCCGGACTTCCGCCCTCCCTACCCCACCACTTCCACGTCGCTCACCCGACTCCCGGCCCCCAGCGCGCCGACGGAGAGCAGGAGCGGGAGCACGGTGCGCCAACGGGTGGACAGGCCCTGGTTGACGGCGACGACGGCGAGGGCGACGGAGAGGGGGGTGCCGACGATGGCGGCGACGGAGCTGGCCTTCTTGATGGCGCCGAACCAG
>CALATR010000091.1 GCA_937891875.1 uncultured Pseudomonadota bacterium
GACCAGAGACCGCCCCTCCACTCCCCCGGCCGCAGCTACGCGACCTCCCGCGAGGCCGAGCCTCTGCTCGGAGCAACGTGACCTCTCGAGTTTCTCCCCCCGCCGCGATGACTTCTCCCCCGCTCGCCAGTCCATGCTCCGAGGGCACCTGCCCCGAACCCCAGACCCGAGGAGTCCCATGCTCAAGGAAATGGCCCCCTACCTGCACTTCAAGGGCGAAGCCGCCCAGGCCGCCGCGTTCTACGAGGCCACCCTGGGGGCGCGTGTCGATGCGCTCATGCGCTGGGGCGAGATGCCGGGGCAGGACCTGCCGCCCGAGCTCGCCGACCACGTCATGCACGGCTGCATGCACATCGGCGACCACCAGCTCAACATGTCTGACGTGCCCCCGCAGTTCTACGACCGGATGAGCGGCAATGGCCACATCCTCCTCGAGTTCGAGGACGCCGACGAGCTGGAGCGCCGCTTCCACGCGCTCGCCGAGGGCGGTGAGGTGACGATGCCCCTCGAGGACACCTTCTGGAATGCCCGCTACGGCGAGCTCCGCGACCGGTTCGGCGTGCACTGGAAGTTCAACTGCCAGCGTTGAACGCCGGGTGTGGGCCGGTCACTCCGGTGGCCAGCCCTCGCCGCTGACCCACGCGTCGAGCCAGGCGCCCAGGACCCGGTCCTTGGTGTCCTTGCGGCCCAGCTCGCCGATGAGCACGTGCTGGTCGCCCTCCACCACGAAGGCGTCCAGGTCCTCGTCGGCGGCGTAGACGTCGGCTGCGAGGCGATCCACCGGCCCGGCGAGCCCGCCCAGCGGGTAGTTCAGGTACAGGGTGATGACCCCGTCCGACCGGGTCGTGATCAGGCCGAGCCGGCTGCCGTCGGTCGCGTCGACCTGGCCGGCGAGGATGTCGGGCAGGGTCTCGCAGTCCTCGCAGCCGGCGGGGCGGCGCAGGGACCACGCGCGCTCGAACTCGCCCCAGCGCCCGCCGTAGGGCTGCACCATGGGCGAGCCGTCCCCCAGCAGGGCGCTGTCGGCGTCGGGCCAGATGCTGACGAGGCGATCGGCCTGGAGCTGCACGCCGTAGCCACCGGCCGACAGCCCGACGAACCAGGCGCGGTCGACGTCCGGGAGCTCGGCCCGCAGGCGCTCGGCCAGGGCAGCCATGTTGGCGTCGCCGTGGTGGTGCAGCTCGCGGTCGGGCTTCAGCGGGTCGTAGTGGCCGACCGCGTCCCCCGCGTGCAGATCGGCGGTGCAGTAGGGGACGAAGACGAAGGTGGCGTCGGCCCAGGGGTTGTCGGGGGCGTCGCGGTCGTACAGCGGGTGGGCGTCCAGCGGGGCGACCGCACCGGCCAGCTGGGCCTCGGTGAACCCGCTCTCGACCTGCACGGCGGTCTTGAGCACGTAGCAGGTGTTGGTGTCCCAGCAGGCGCCGCCGCCCTGGATCATGACTGCTATCTTCTCGGGGTTGGAACCGGGGTTCACGCCGATTCCGGTCGCGGCGCCGCTCGCGCAGATCATGCCGTCGACCGGCACGAAGGACCACGCGCCCTGCGGCAGGGTCGCGAACGTGGTCTCGACGCCGTCGGTGTCGTCGCTGCCGTCCGTGCCGTCGGTGGAGCCCGTCGGTCCGGGCACGACCGGGGGACAGGCGGCGAGCGCGAGGAGCAGCGGGAGGAAGGATCTGGACATGGGACCTCCGGGTGCGGCTTTGGACACCGTGCCACGGGTTGTCCGGACAGCGCACCGTGCGGGCCACACAGTGTGTCCTTTCCCCGCAGCGGAGCGTGGGCACACTGCAGGCTCGACAGGAGTCTCCCATGCCCCGCGGCCAGCCCGGAACTGGCGATAGCCCCGCCCCACAAGGCGCGTTCAACCGTCATCCCACCCAGTTTCATCATGTGATTTCGAGCGAGCCCGGTGCGCGCTTCGCCCCCGAGCCCGGCCGCTACCACCTCTACGTCTCGCTGGCGTGCCCCTGGGCGCACCGGACGCTGATCACCCGGGCGCTCAAGGGCCTCGAGGACGTCATCGGGGTCTCGGTCGTCAACTGGCTCCTCGAGCCCGGCGGCTGGACCTTCGACCCGGGAGAGGGCGTCGTGCCCGATCCCCACGAGCACGTCTCCGCCCTGCGCGAGCTGTACGAGCTCGCCGGCGCGGATCCCGAGGCGCGGATCACCGTGCCGGTCCTGTGGGACACGAAGCACCGCACCATCGTGAACAACGAGTCCAGCGAGATCATCCGCATGCTGGACGGGGCCTTCGATGCCTTCGCCCGGCGGCCGGACCTGCGCCTGTCCCCGCCCGAGCTCATGGACGCCATCGAGGCCGTGAACGCCGACGTCTACGACCACGTGAACAACGGGGTCTACAAGGCCGGGTTCGCTCGGAGCCAGGAGGCTCACGATCACGCGGTGGAGCGCCTCTTCGCCCAGCTGGACCAGCTCGAGGCGCGCCTGTCGACCAGCCGCTGGCTCGCGGGCGACCGCTTCACCGAGGCGGACGTGCGCCTGTTCACCACCCTCATCCGCTTCGATCCCGTCTACCACGTGCACTTCAAGTGCAGTCGTCGCCGGATCCTCGACTACGACAACCTGTGGGCCTACACCCGCGAGATCGCCCAGGTGCCCGAGATCCGCGCCACCATCGACCTCGAGCACATCCGCCAGCACTACTACGTCAGCCACACCCTGCTGAATCCGCGCAAGCTGGTCGCGGCCCTGCCCGACGGCTTCGACCTGGACGCTCCGCACGACCGGCAGCGCCTCGGAGGCTCGCCGGTCCTTCCGGATTGATCAGCGTCCAGCGCGGGGTATACGGCAACTCTTCAGGTGATTTCTAGCCCTCGGAGATCCGGCCCAGCAGCTTGGCCGTGATGTCCGGGGCCTCCTCCCGCGCCGGCCCGTCCGACCGCAGCCGGGCCACCACGCCGCTGTAGGCGCCGCCGAAGCGCTCGCACCAGTCGCAGCCGTCGAGGTGGGCGCGGACCGCGGCGGCCTCGGCCTCGGACAGCTCGCCGTCCACGAAGTCGGGCAGCCCGGCGAGCACGTCGGTGCACCACAGGCCAGCTACGAGGCGGCCCTTCTCGGCATCAGTCGACATGGGGACCTTCCAGGTTCTCGCGCAGCTCGGCCATGAGGCGCAGGCGCGCGCGGTGCAGTCGTGACTTGAGGGCGGGCAGGCCGATCTTCAGGGCTTCGGCCGCCTCCGGGCCGGACAGGCCCTCGAGGTCGCGCAGGGTGATCACCTCCCGATCCTCCGGGGGCAGGCGATCGAGGGCGCGGTGGAGCAGGTGGTCCTGCTCGGCGCGGGATGCGGCGAGCTCGGGATCGGGACCGCCCCAGCCCGCCGCCTTGCCCAGGTTCGCGAGGGGCTCGGTCTGCTGGGGCTCACCGGCGCGACGACGCCAGGTGCGGGCCGCCTGTCGCCGGGCCATGGCGAGGATCCAGCTGCGGACGGGCGCGTCGCCGCTGAAGCCGGCAGCTCCTCGCCACACCCCCAGGAAGGTCTCCTGCAGGGCGTCCTCGGCGGTGGCGTCGTCGGCGACGCGCATCCGGATGACCCGCCAGGCCGCGTCGCGGTGGCGCGCGACCAGGGGCGGCAGGGCATCCGGATCTCCGCCGGCGATGCGGGCGATCAGGCTTCGGTCGTCTTCAGGGGGCACGTGGAGAATCCGAAGATCGTGTACAGCGGGCAGCTGCCGATGAGGCCGGTGGCGAGCGGCACGATGCCGATCAGGCCGACGAGACCGACCAGACCCCAGCCGGGCACCGGGCCGACGGCGAGGAGCGAGAGCATACCCAACAGGCCGAGGCCCAGCACGACACGGATGATGCGCTCGATGTTGTGCACGTTGGTGGGAAGCAGGGACGACATGGTGACCTCCAGGGATGTGGCCCCACAGCGGGGTTCGTCCTGGAGGTTCCACATCCGGGGGCGTTGGATTCACCCGCGGCGCACTTTTCTTCCTGATCGAGCTTGCAGGCGGATCGTCACGCAGACCAGGCGCGGACGAACGGGTCGTCACCGCCCAGGTGGGACAGCACGTCGGCCCGCAGGTGCAGGGTGTTGCCCTCGATGCGGCGGACGGTGGCCTCGATGAGCTCGGGCTCGTCGTCCTCGTGCATGAGGCGCACGATCACCGACTGGTCGGGGCGCAAGGGGTGACGCACGGCCACCTCGACCCGCAGGCCGCCGCCGGACAGCTCGGTGGCCATGACCGGGATGACTGCGGACGAGCCGTCGGCGGCGCGGATCTGCGCGGGGACCGGCTGGTCCAGGTAGAAGCGGGGCTCGCGGCGGCGCTCGGGCATCGGGGGGCTCCATCAGGCGGGGGGTCGCCAGATCCGAGGGTCGGAACCCACGGGGGCTGGCTTGACCCCCTCGCTCGGCCGTCCGCCGCCGCGTCGACGCACCCGAGCGGGGATCAGCCGCCCTTCGCCTGGGCGACGAAGCCACGCACGTCGGCCGCCGGACCGCTGTACGCCTCGCCGAGCGCGCTCTCGACGCGACCGACGTAGTCGTTGGCCCACTCGGGCAGCGGCGTGTCGTTCATCGCCAGGAACTCGAGGGTGGCGCACAACCGGATGTCGGCGATGCTGGGGTGGTCGCCATCACCGATGAAGCCATCTTGCACGAAGTAGGTGTGAAAGACCTGGAGCGGCTCGGCCAGCGCGGCCTCGGCGTCCTTGCGCGCCCGGGCCTGCAGCGCCTCGTCCGCGCCTTCCGTCGCCGCGACCTCGCCCGGGTAGCAGGGGAACTGCAGCCGGGGGTACGTCGAGCGCGCCACCA
>CALATR010000092.1 GCA_937891875.1 uncultured Pseudomonadota bacterium
CCGGCGAGACCGTGCTGGCCGCGGGGGATGCCGACGGTCGCGGTGTCGCCTTGCTCTTCGGCGCGCCCTCCGCTCCGCCCGCCGAGCCCGCGCCGACGCCGAGCCCCGCGCCTGCGACCGCCCCGGTGGCGGTTCCCGCTCCCGTTGCCGCGCCGGTCGCCGCACCCGCTCCCGCGCCGGTCGCCGTCGACGACTCCGCCAAGGTACCGGGCAAGTCGGACGGCTCGCCCCGGCCCGAGCCCGCCAAGAAGAGCGACAACATCCGCGTCGACGTGGCCCTGCTCGACAAGCTGATGAACCTCGTCGGCGAGCTGGTCCTGGCGCGCAACCAGGTCCTGCAGTTCGCGAACGACACCTGGCAGGATGCGACGTTTGTCGCGACTTCCCAGCGACTGAACCTCATCACGATGGAGCTGCAGGAGGGGGTCATGAAGACCCGCATGCAGCCCATCAACAACATCTGGGGCAAGTTCCCCCGGATGGTCCGCCACCTGGCCAGCGTCTGCAGCAAGCAGGTCCGCATGGAGATGGAGGGGCAGGACACCGAGCTGGACCGCACGATCCTCGAGGCGATCAAGGACCCGCTCACCCACATCATCCGCAACTCGGTCGACCACGGCATCGAGACGCCGGAGGAGCGCACGGCGCTGGGCAAGCCCCCCGAGGGTCGCCTGTTCCTGCGCGCCTACCACGAGTCCGGCCAGGTCAACATGGAGATCGTGGACGACGGCAAGGGCATCGACGTCGACCGGGTCAAGGCCCGGGCGGTGGAGCGGGGGCTGATCACCGCGCCCGACGCCAACCGGATGTCCGACCGCGAGGTCATGCAGCTGATCTTCGCGCCCGGCTTCTCGACCGCCGCCCAGATCACCAACGTGTCCGGTCGCGGCGTCGGCATGGACGTCGTGAAGACGAACATCGAGCGCATCGGCGGCACGGTCGACATCCAGTCGCACAAGGGCCAGGGCACGACGCTCAAGATCAAGATCCCGCTGACCCTCGCGATCATCCCGACGCTCATCGTCGAGTCCGGTGGGGAGCGCTTCGCCGTGCCCCAGGTCAGCCTGGTCGAGCTGGTGCGCCTCGACGGCCCGCGCTCGCTCCAGAAGATCGAGCACATCCACGGCGCGCCGGTCTACCGCCTGCGCGGCAACCTGCTCCCGCTGGTCTACCTCAACGACGTGCTCGCCCTGAAGGGCGCCACCAGCCGCGAGCGGGTGCGCAAGGCCGCGGAGGCGAAGGACGAGGCCCCGGAGGACCTCACCATCAACATCGTGGTGCTGCAGGCGTACGACCGGCAGTTCGGCCTGGTGGTGGACGCCATCCAGGACACCGCCGAGATCGTGGTCAAGCCGCTGGGGAGCCTCCTCAAGAACCTGGCGGTGTTCGCTGGCGCGACGATCCTGGGCGACGGCCGCGTAGCGCTGATCCTCGACGTGCTCGGCACGGCCCAGGCGAGCCGCGTGCTGTCCGAGCACCGCGGCGCCAACCGGGCCGCCGACGACCACGCCGAGCGCGCTGCCGGCGAGGCCACCCAGCTGCTCCTGTTCCGCTGTGGCGCGGATCGCCGCATGGGGATCCCGCTGGACAGCATCTCCCGGCTCGAGGAGTTCGACCGCACCCGCGTGGAGACGACCGGCAGCCAGCTGGTCATCCAGTATCGCGGCTCGATCCTGCCGCTCCTGTCGATGAGCGAGGCCCTGGGCGTTCAGCCTTGCGCCGCCGCAGCCGACGAACCCTTGCAGGTGCTCGTGTACCAGCAAGGCGGGAGCCAGGTGGGCATCGTGGTGGACGAGATCGTCGACGTCGTGGAGGAGAACCTGGTGGTGCACCGTCGGCGCAATGGCCACGGCCCCGTGGTCGGCAGCGCAGTCATCGGCGGCAAGGTGACCGACATCGTCGATGTCGAGCAGGTGGTGTCGGGCTCCGGCGTCACCCTGTTCGAGAGCGACCTCGTGGCTTCGGCCTGACGGAGTAGTGATGCTCGACGAGAACCAGTTCTGCACGTTCCACGTGGACGATCTCTACCTCGGCGTCGAGGTGGTCCAGGTCCAGGAGGTGCTCCGCTTCCAGGACATGACCCACGTGCCGACGGCACCGGCCGCGGTGGACGGGCTGATCAACCTGCGCGGTCAGATCGTGCCCGCCATCGACCTGCGGACCTGCCTCGGCCTGCCACCGCGTCCGGAGGGCCAGCGCCCGATGAACGTCGTGGTGCGGCTCGAGGACGGCGCCTGCAGCCTGCTCGTCGACGAGATCGGCGACGTGGTCGAGGTGGAGGCCGACACCTTCGAGGCACCGCCGCAGAACCTCGCCGAGGCCGCTCGGGGCCTCATCCGCGGGGTCTACAAGATGGACGGGAGCCTGCTCCTGATCCTCGACACCGAGGCAGCCCTCGCTCTCGACGTGGTCGTGGCGTGATCGGAGAGATGACGTGACAGCTCGCGTGCTGGTTGTGGACGACTCCGCCGTCGTGCGACGCCTCGTGGCGACGCTGCTCGACGAGGAGCCGGACCTGGTGGTGGTCGGCAAGGCTCGCAACGGGCAGCACGCCCTGCAGCGCGTCGCCGAGCTGCGCCCCGACGTGGTGGTGATGGACGTCGAGATGCCCGTCATGGACGGCATCGAGGCGGTCCGCATCATGCGTGAGCGCTTCCCCAGGACGCCGGTGGTGATGTTCAGCACCTTCACCGAGCGGGGCTCCCGCTCGAGCATGGACGCGCTGGTGGCCGGTGCTGCTGGCTACGTGTCCAAGCAGTCCTCCGGCGGCGACGGGCTCAAGGGGATCGTCAAGGAGACGCTGGCACCCAAGCTCCGCGAGGTCGTGCCGCACCTGGCCCAGCGAGGGAACGCCCCCGCGGACTCAGCGCCCCCGCCCAGCCCGTCGCCCGCTCCGGCGACTGCGCCACGGCCGTCGATGGAGGTCCGCCCCGTCCCCGCGCCTCCTGCGCCCCCGCTGCCGTCCACCCGCCCCGGTCGGACGCCGGCCTTCCCGGTGTCGGGGAACACCAGCGCGTCCCCCGACCTGGACGAGCCGTCGCACGGATCGCTGGGGCACGAATCCGAAGCGCGATCCTGGCGATCGGGAGAACGGCCCTCCCTGGTCGACGACGCTCCCGTCGTGCGTATCGAGGCGGGTCCGCGCCCTCGCCGCAAGGTGAGCGGCACGCTCAACGCGCTCGTGATCGGCTGCTCTACCGGCGGTCCGAACGCGCTGGCGGACGTGATCCCCCGGTTGCCGGGCGATCTCGGTGTGCCCGTGCTCATCGTGCAGCACATGCCGCCCCGCTTCACCCGCCTGCTCGCCGACCGGCTCGACGGCCTGTCCGAGCTCACCGTGCGCGAGGCCGAGGCCGGCGACGAGGTCGTGGCCAACAAGGTCCTGCTGGCACCCGGCGGCTACCACATGCGGGTCCGGCGCCAGAACGGCCGCGTCCTGGTCACCCTGGACCGCGAGCCGCCCGTCAACTCGTGCCGTCCGGCGGTCGATCCGCTGTTCTGGTCCGTCGGCGAGGTCTACGGCGGCAACGTGCTGGGCGTGATCCTCACCGGTATGGGCCAGGACGGACTGGACGGCGCCCAGGTGCTGTCCGCCAAGGGGGCGCCGATCCTCGCCCAGGACGAGGCGAGCTCGGTCGTGTGGGGCATGCCCCGCGCGGTCGCCCAGGCTGGCATCGCCGACGACATCCTGCCCCTCGACCAGATCGCCCCCGCCATCGTGCGGCGGTTCCGGAAGGCCGGCGCCGTGAAGAGGACCGGCTGATGCGCGAGACCGACTTCGCATGGGTGCGTGAGGTCGTCCGGAGTCGGGCGGCGATCGTGCTCGACGATCGCAAGCGCTACCTGGTCGAGTCCCGGCTGGGGCCCCTCGCCCGGGAGCACGGCTTCGACGGGATCTCCGAGCTGGTCCTCGCCATCCGGTCCGGTCGGCGGCGGGAGCTGGAGGAGGCGGTGGTCGATGCGATGACCACCAACGAGACCAGCTTCTTCCGTGACGGCGTGCCCTGGCAGGCCATGCGCGAGCACGTGCTGCCCGACATCATCGAGCGACGGCGCACCAAGCGGCGCCTGCGCGTCTGGTCGGCCGCATGCTCCACCGGGCAGGAGCCGTACACGCTCTCGATGCTGCTGCACGAGCACTATCCGCAGGTCATGGACTGGGACCTCGAGATCCTGGCCACCGACATCAGCCCCTCGGTGCTGCAGAAGGCTCGCGATGGCGTCTATGCGCCGACGGAGGTGGGTCGTGGCCTCGAGCTGCCGCTGCGCAACAAGTACTTCTCGCCGGCGGACGGGGGGCGCTGGGCCATCGAGCCCAGGCTGCAGAAGCCCATCCGCTTCGAGCGCCTGAACCTCGCCGCACCCTGGCCCCCGTTCGTCGGCCAGTTCGACATCATCTTCGTCCGAAACGTCCTCATCTACTTCGACGTGCCGACGAAGAAGGACATCCTGAGCCGCATGGAAAAGCACCTGGCCCCCGATGGGTACCTGTTGCTTGGCAGCGGAGAGACAACGTTGAACCTGGGGCTTGGCCTGCGACGGCGTCAGGCCGAGCGAGCCTGGTTCTACCAGCACGGCTGAGGAGGCCGCGATGGACTTCAAGACCGAGGACATTGCACAGATCACCAGCGACGCGTGTGCCATGTTCGGCATGAGCGTCGCCTCCGAGAGCCCCGACGAGTCTGGGATCGACCTGTCCGGTCGAATCGAGATCGACGGCGCCTGGGAGGGCTCGGTGGCGATGGGGTGCAGCCACGCGTTCGCGCGAAAGCTGGCCTCAGTCATGTTCGAGCTGCCCGACGAGGACCTCGATCAGGACCTCATCAACGATGCGTTCGGCGAGCTCGTGAACGTCACGACCGGCAACATCAAGGCGCTGCTCCCCGCGGGCTGCGTCATGGGCGTCCCCCGGGTCATGGACTTCATGGACGCGTCGGAGGTCGGCGAGGTCCGCATCCAGCTGTGGGGCTTCGAGGCCAATGGCGATCACCTCATGGTGGTCATCCGCAAGGCGGCCTGAAGACCGGCGAATGGGGCCTACAGCCCCGCCCCCGCCGATCCGATCCGCTGAACATCCCTTGCTCCGTAGGAGGCCCTCGTGAAGATCCTCGTGGTCGACGACAGCCGTGCCATGCGCATGATCGTGAAGCGCACGCTTCGCCAGGCCGGCTTCAACAACATCGACGTGGCGGAGGCCGACAACGGCGTCGCCGCGCTGCAGCAGATCAACGCCAGCCCGCCGCAGCTCATCCTGTGCGACTGGAACATGCCCGAGATGAACGGCATCGAGCTCCTCCGCAGCCTGCGCGGAAAGGGCAACATGACCAACTTCGGGTTCGTGACGTCCGAGGCTTCGCCTGAGATGAAGAACACCGCGTCGGCTGCCGGCGCCCAGTTCCTCATCACCAAGCCCTTCACCGCGGACACCTTCAAGACCGTCCTGTCCCAGTTCATTCGCTAGGACCGGATCCATCCCGGAGCCCGCCGTGCCAGCTCGTCCCCGATTCGCACCGCGCAAGCCCGGCGCACCCTCCGTGGGTCGTCGCCGTGGCGCCGTCACGTCCACCGAAGTCGTCGCGACCGTGCCGGAGGGCATCACCTCCGACGAGGAGCTCGCCGAGCTGATCGGCTCGCTCACGGGCAAGGAGGTCAAGGTGGCTCGGGGGCCGGTGCTGGAGCCCGGCCCGGCGCTCCCGGTCGTCGCCTCGACCTACGTGGACGAGGATGGCGCCATCGGAGCGCTCATCATCGCCGACATCGCGGCGGCGGCGGGCATGTCCGCAGCACTCACCCTCATGCCCGCCGGCTCCGTCACCGAGGCCATGCGCTTTGGGCAGATGGACGAGGCGCTCATGGAGAACTGGGGGGAGATCGCCAACATCGCCCCCCAGCTGGTCCGCCTGCCGACCTTCCCGATGTTCAAGCTGTCGGGCTCGGTGCAGTCGGCGACGGGCCTC